>JACCZI010000151.1 GCA_013696015.1 Nocardioidaceae bacterium | reverse complement strand
ACCTCAACCTGTTCACGGACGACCTCAGCCCCACCGGCCCCCTCGCACCCGTCACGTCCGGCGGGGTGCTGCACGCCGTGCGTTCTTCCTCGCCGAGGAGGGGACGCCCGGGCATGTCGTCGAGAGCGGTGCGACCCAGGACGTGTTCGACTCGCCGGTCGATCCACGCACGTCTGACTACGTCAACGGACGCTTCGGCTAGGAGCCGGTGGCGGCGCCCCAGCCGTGCCAGTAGTCCACCTCGATCCAGGCGGTGACCCGCGGCCGCTCACGGTCCGGGTACGGTCGGCCGTTGTAGTGCCGCGACACCCGGTCAGCGTCTGCCAGGCCGTCGTCGTCGCGCATCTCGACCACGCGGCCCTGCACGCTCACCTGGCTGTACCAGTCGTCGGCCTGCAGTGCGGTCAGGCTGACCCGAGGGTCGGCGCGCAGGTAGGCCAGCCGCTTGCGCGCCGCGTCCATCGTCACCATCACCCGGTCACCGTCGAGCAGGTACCAGGTCGCGACCGAGACCGGCTGGCCGTCGGATCTCACTGTGGTGATGACCGCCGGGTTCGGGCCGGCGAGCAGCTCTCGGGCTAATTGCGGCAGCGGCGGCTTCGGCACGTACGCCATCGTCGCACGTCGCCACTGTGCGAAGGTGCCTGCCATGGAGGACTACCGCGCTCTGAACCGGGCCAACTGGGACGAACGAGCCCCAGCGCACGCCGCCTCGGTCGACTACGCCTTCGACCGGTTCGTCGCCGACCCGGGGCACATCAGCGACGTGGTGCGCTTCGACCTCCCGCTGCTCGGCAAGGTCGCCGGCCTGCGCGGGGTGCATCTGCAGTGCCACATCGGCACCGACACGCTGTCGCTGGCCCGGCTCGGTGCCCGCATGAGCGGACTCGACTTCTCCCCGGCGTCGCTGGCGCAGGCCCGTCGCCTCGCGCAGCTGACCGGCACGGAGATCGACTTCGTCGAGGCTGATGTGTACGACGCGGTCGACCTGCTGGGCACCGAGGCGTACGACCTGGTGTTCACCGGTGTCGGTGCCTTGTGCTGGCTGCCTGACATCACCCGGTGGGCCTCGGTGGTGGCCGGCCTGCTTCGGCCCGGCGGGCGGCTGTTCATCCGCGAAGGGCACCCCGTGCTGTGGTCGCTGGCTGACCCCGACGAGAGCGGTCGCCTCGTCATCGGGTACCCATACTTCGAGCGCGCCCAGCCGACGGAGTGGGACGAGCCCGGCACGTACGTGGCAACCGACGTGGTCTTCACGCACAACCGCACTGTGGAGTGGAACCACGGCATCTCAGAGGTGGTCACCGCCCTGATGGCGACCGGTATGGAACTCACCGGACTCGTGGAGCACGACAGCGTCCCGTGGGAGGCGCTGCCCGGGATGATGGCGCCGCTGCCCGACCAGCCCAGCGAGTGGCGCCTGCTGGACAGACCGGAACGCCTGCCGCACACCTACACACTGCAGGCTCGCAAGCGGTGAGCCCGGTCGGCGTGCGGGGCCATGTCATTCCCGACGACGAGCTGCGGTGGCGCTTCTCGCGCTCGAGCGGTCCGGGCGGGCAGTCGGTCAACACGACCGACTCACGCGTCGAGCTCTCGTACGACGTCGATGCGAGCCGGGTCCTTCCGGAGCGGCTCCGGCACCGTGCCCTTCAGCGGCTGGCGGGGCAGCTGGTCGACGGCGTACTGACCGTCACGGCGGCCGAGCACCGATCCCAGTGGCGCAACCGGCAGGCCGCATTGGCCCGGTTGCAGGGCCGGCTCGAGGAGGCGACGGCGCCGCCGCGAGCCACCCGTCGGCCCACAAGACCGAGTCGAGCGGCTCTGCAGCGCCGGCTGGACAGCAAGCGGGCACGAGCAGGGATCAAGGCGATGCGCCGCCGGCCGCCCGCCGAGTGAGCGTTGCCGACCTGTCGTCCGACCTGGCTACTTCCCGGCCTTCGACGTCAACGACCCCGCGGGGACGCCCTTGGCCTTCTTGTCCTTCTTGGGCTTGCGGGTCTCCCGGCCACCCTTGTTCTTGCCAGCCATCACGCGCTCCTCACTCGTCGCAGGTCTGGCCGTGGTGTCCCCCCGCGCCATCGGTCCGTCTCGACGGTACGGCCAAGCAGCCCCGCAGGGAACCTCTTTTCTTCGACGGCGTCGCCGAACCTCCCGACACTGGCGTCGTGACCACAACCTTGACGTCGGGATACTGCCGGTGGCGCAAACCTGCCGCGCCCTTGCCGAGTGGCGCAAAGCTGCTGACGTCACGCCCCGAGCGGTGACGACCTGCGACGGGCAGGATGGGCGCATGCCTCTCGACGTCAGGCGCGTCCGCGCGTCGTTCCCAGCCCTGCGTGAGGGCGTCGCCCACTTCGATGGCCCCGGTGGCTCCCAGACACCGGCACCGGTCGCCCGGGCGGTCGCCGACGCCCTGTGCGCCGGTCTGGCCAACCGAGGCTCGGTCACCGCGGCGGAGCGGCGTGCCGACGACATCGTGGTCGCGGCTCGGCAGGCGGTCGCCGACCTGCTGGGATGCGATCCCCGTGGCGTCGTCTTCGGCCGGTCGATGACACAGATCACCTACGACGTTGCTCGAGCCCTGGCCAAGCAGTGGGGAACCGGCGACGAGGTGGTGGTGACCCGGCTCGACCACGACGCCAACGTACGACCGTGGGTTCAGGCTGCCGAGCGCGCTGGCGCCACGGTGCGCTGGGCGGAGTTCGACCCCGACAGCGCCGAGCTTCCTGTCGGTGCCGTCGCCGGGCAGCTCGGCGAGCGGACCCGGCTGGTCGCGGTTACCGGTGCCTCCAACCTGGTGGGGACCCGGCCCGACCTGGCCGGTATCGCCACCGCTGTGCACGATGTGGGCGCGCTGCTCTTCGTCGACGGCGTGCACCTGGCTCCGCACGCCCCGGTCGATGTGGCTGCGCTCGGCGCCGACTTCTTCACCTGCTCGCCGTACAAGTTCTTCGGTCCCCATCACGGGGTGCTGGTGGCCGAACCGCAGCTGCTCCAGACGCTCGACTCCGACAAGCTGCTGCCGTCCACCGATGCCGCGCCGGAGCGGCTCGAGCTCGGTACGCTGCCGTACGAGCTGCTCGCGGGCACGACTGCAACTGTCGACTTCATCGCCGATCTGGTGCCCGGCGAGGGCGACCGGCGGTCGCGGGTCCTCACGTCGATGCGTGCCGCCGAGGAGCACGAGCAGCGACTGTTCTGCCGGCTGCTCGAGGGGCTGGCCGGACTGGCGGACGTGACCGTGCACGGCCGTCCGGTTCCGCGTACCCCGACCGTGCTCTTCTCGGTGGCCGGGCACTCACCGGCTGAGGTGTACGCCTTCTTGGCGACCCGGGGCGTCAACGCCCCGGCCGGCAGCTTCTACGCCATCGAGGCGTCGCGGTGGTTGGGTCTGGGCGACACCGGCGCGGTGCGTGCCGGGCTGGCGCCCTACACGAGCGACGCGGATGTCGACCGGCTCGTCGCCGGAGTGGCCGAGCTCAGCCGCTGACCACGCCCAGGCTCAGGGGGATGGGAGGGCGCTCGGCTTGTCCAGCCGGTACGGGTCCAACAGCAGCTCGCGCAGGACCGTGGCAATCCGGCCGGCATGGGCACCGTCGACCAGTCGGTGGTCCGCGGTTGCCCCGATGACCACCTGCGGGCGTACCAGCACGTCGCGGCCGACGGCGACAGCTTCCTGCCGCACCGCACCGATCGAGATGTACAACGGCACTCGCGCGAACGGCACCGGCGCCAGATAGCCCTCGTCGAGCCCCAACGACCCGACGTTGGACACGAACGCGGCGCCCAATGGGAATCCCGGCTGCCCGAAGGCTGCGACGCCGAGTCCGCCGACGAGGATGCTGGCCGCTCCCAGCAACGGCCGCAACGTCCACGGTGGCGCGACCCGCACGTACCACGCGCTGCGCGAGTGATGCGGATCCTGCCCGGCTCGGGCCCGGGCAGCGCCGAAGTCCAGCTCGCGTGCCACCTCGACCGGTGTCTTGGTGTCGATGTCGCGCACCTTGATCGGCGCCAGGTCCGTGCCACCGTCGATGTCGACGGCGAAGGCGATGTCGCACGTCTCGTGCCTCAGGATGCGGCCGAACAGGACCCGGGCGCGGACCTCCGGCACACCCCGGATGGCACGCCCCAGCGCCGCCCCGACGACGTGCGTCACGGTCACGCGCTCGCCGGTGCTCCGGCGCACGTCGTCGATGTAGGCGAGCGCCGCCGTCACGTCGACGGCCATGCGGGTGTAGATGCGACCGTCCCTCGAGGGTCGCCAGGTTGCCACCGCCACCCGCCGGCGGAGGGCATCGCGGCGCCCGCTCACTGGCGCTCCGAGTGCGGAACCCGGTTGATGACGCGACGGTCGGCGCGCTCCATAGTCGGTGGTGGTCAGGCAGCCTGGAGATGGTCGCCGACGCGCACCATGCCGGGCCGGGCGACCAGCGCGCCGACGGCGAGCCGGCCCTGGCGTTGACGGTGGATGGTGCGTAGGACGTCGAGGTCCCGCTCGATCCCCCCCGGCTGCGGCCGGGTCACCATCACGCAGCGCTCGATCGACGTCCGGACGTCCAGCACCGCCTCGCCGACACCCACGCGCGATCCGATCATGGCATCCTCGTCCCCGTCCTCGAGCAGCAGGTTTGCCCGGAACCGCCGCGTCGGCCAGCCCGAGATCGTGCCGTAGGACAGCAGCGACACGGCGGCCCGCGGCGAGTCGTGGAAGGCACCCCGCGAGCCATCGAAAGGCTCCCACCGAGTCTCGCTCTCGAAGTCGGCCGGGTTCTCGTACCGGCGCGACGTCGGTTCGTCGACGGACCGCAATGCCACCTTGCGGCCCAGCCACTCACACAGCGCGGCGTCGTCGTCACCGAAATGGCCGTCGGGCAACGTGATCTCCACGCTGCGGTCATCTCGGATCCGGGCCGAGGCGAACAACAGCTGGGGAAGACGTCGCGCCGTCAGCCCGAAGCCGCTCTCGACGTCGAAGATCGCGTACGACCGGTCGCCCTCCAAGCCGTTGGGTGTGAGCATGAGTGCGTCGACCTGCTCCCCCTGCAACGACTTCACCGGGTATCGCCACATCTGCGCCACGCGTGCCTTCACACGGCAACCGTAGCCCCGACCCGTGGCTCAGCGGCCGGGGCCGACGAGGCGACCCGCCGACGCGCCGTCGGTGGCCGCGGACCGTCGCCGTGCCGCGACCGAGCACCGGATCACGGTGCCTTCCGTGGTGCTCAGGATCGTGACCTGCTCACTGAGACAACGCACGAGGAAAAGACCGCGGCCCGCTTCACTGTCGGCGTCCGGCAGACGTCGACCGCGCGAGTCCAGGTTCGCATCGCCGGGGCCGTCATCGGAGACCTCGAGGACGACGAGCCCGTCCAAGAGCTCGGCGGTCAACACCACCGAGTCCCGCGCCACGTTGACCGCATTGGCGAGCAGCTCCGAGGCCACCAGCAGCGGGTCGTCGGCGGCCCGGCCCTCGTTGGTGAGCCACTCGAGCAGCCCGCGCCGCGCGCTCTTGACGGCAGCGGCGTCAGCCGGGTCGCTGCACCACCGCATCCGCTCTGGTCGGGCCCGGACGCGAGTTCGGCGCAACACCAACGCCAGGCTGTCGTCGCGCCGGTCGGCACCCGACAGGGCTCGGTCGACGAGCTCTTCGGCGAGCCGGTGCGCGGGCAGGTACGCCACCTCACTGGCATGGCGAACAAGGGAGTCCATGCCTTCGAGGATGTCCTTGCGTGCTTCGATCAAGCCGTCGGTGTACAGCACCAGCGACTCGTGAATGCGAAGCCGCACCGTCACCACGTTGTCGCTGCCCACCGCCGGCCAGCCGATCGCGCCTCCGGTCGCCGCGATCTGGGTGACCTCGCCATCGGCGCCGACAACGAGCGCCGGAGGGTGGCCGCCGGACGCGACCCGCAAGTCCCCTGTCGCGGGGTTGTACCGGGCCACGACGACAGTTGCCACCAGGTCGCTGTCCTGCGCGCTCAGCAGCGAGTCCGCGCGGGCGACGACCCGGTCCAGGGGGGTGCCCTCGACCGCGATGAAGCGCAAGGTGTGGACGACGGTGAGCGCCGCCTTGGTCGCCGCCACGCCATGGCCCAGCACATCCACGACCGCCAGATGCAGCTCGCCCGAGGGCAGCAGGTGCCAGTCGTAGAGATCACCCCCGGTTGGGGACGAGGGGTCCGAGGCAACGTAGTTGACAGCGAGGTCTGCACCCTCGATCTCCGGTGGTTCCGGGGCCACCGCCTTCTGCAGGTGGTCGACCACCAACCGCTGGGCAGCCTGTGCCTCGGCGAGCCGGCTGAGCTGCTCGCGCAGCTCCTCGTGCTCCTCGACCGGGGTGATGTCTCGGGCGACGACCACGAGTGTCTCGCTGCGTCCGTCGACGTCGGCGGCCGGGCTTGTCGAGCAGGACAACCGGCGGTGAGCCCCTCGGAGCGTCGTGATCACGATGTCGTGCGGCAGCGCGGGGTCGGCGGCCCAGCCGGAGAAGTCGACGCGCGAGCCCGCGGTGGTTCGCGCCTCCAGACACTGCATAGTGTCGCGCTGACCGAGTACGGCGGCCTCGGTCAGGCCGGTGATCTGCTCACAGGCGGAGTTCCAGCTCAGGACGGACCCATCCTCACCGAGGGTGAAGATGCCGTCGGAGGTCGTGCTCACGATCTGGTCGAGCTTGCGCCGCTCCTCAAGGACGCTTTCGAACAGGCGGCCGCGGGCCAAGGTGTGCGCCGTCTCGCGGGCAAGCGCCTCCAGGACCACCAGGTCGGCGGTGGCAGTGCCTTCCAGACCAGTCCGGTCGTAGACGATCAGGACGCCGAGGCGGCGGTGCTCGTCCACGAGCGGTGCGCACAGACACTCGCGCCAACCGGCATCGGCCAGCTTCGCGGCTAGCGGGTGCCCATCGGTCGCCGCCACGCGTGTCGGCTCCGAAGCGTTCGCGAGGGTCCGCTCCAGCGGCGTCGTCTGACGTTCCTCCGCAGTGCTGGCGGGTGGCGCCAGCAGGTACGTGTCGTACTCGCCGGTCTCGTCGAGGACCACCAGCGCGGCGGCGCGTGACTCGAAGCCGCGGACGACCTCACACAGGTAGTCGTCGATCGCATCGAACGGTCGCAACGGTTCGGAGAGCGCGGTCACCGCCGCCCGAAGGCCGGTCAGCCGACGGCGGTCGGTCCGCGCCGACGCGTAGCCCCTGTAGGCCAGGTGCAGCACCACAAGCGGCATGGGGAAAAGCACCACTGCGATCGGGTGGCCGGCGTCGGCGAGCACGAAGAGCAGGCCCATCAGCAGGTTGACCAGCCAGCCGCCGATCCAGCCCGGCACGATGATCGGCGCCAGCCCTCGCAGCACCGAGGTCAGTGACTGCCGGCCACTGATGGCGAGCACCACGGTGAAGGCGGTGTTGTTGACCACGGCGACAGCAGCCAGCGCTATCACGAGGAAGCCGAGCGACTCCAGCGTGGCGCCAGACTCACGCACCAGCAGGCCGAGCACCAGGCTGCCGACCCCAGCGGCCAGCGACCACATCGAGATGTTGAACGCTGCCTTGATCCAGACCGTTCGTCGCAGCACCGCGGTTATGGCCTGGGAGATGGCGACCGTGACCACGACAACATGCGGTGGGAAGGTGAAAAGCAGCGGTGCGAGCACCGCCTCGAAGAGCGTGATCGCGTCGACATCACTGCCGCGCCGATAGCGGATCCGAAGCTGTTCGGCTGCGACCAGGGCCGCCGCGAGGAAAGGCAGCCCTAACCAGGGCCCGTTGCCGGGCGGAACCAGGTCCCACGTCAGGCCGGCCAGGACCGTTGCTACGGTGCCCAGCAGGAGGGTCGCGACGTACGCGACGACGCGCCATTCCGCGGCCCGATCAGCAGGGCCGTCAGCGCCGGTAGTCGCCTCGCTGGGGGTCACTCCCAGGAGTTACCGTGGAGCTCCCAGGAATTACCGTGGAGCTCCCACGAGTTGCCGCGCAGCTCCCACGAGTTGCCAGCGGCCTGCACCGCCGTGCCGGGGTGTGCTTCCCAGGAGTTGCCAGCGGATGCTGGGGCCGAGCCTGACCCGAAGAAGGCCGCTCCGGCCAGCGCGGAGGCAGCGGCAATGGCAGCCAAGCGCTTCATCATGAGCACCCTCCGTGACACGCAGCAACGTGAGCCCAGTATGGCTGACCGGTCCTGATTCTGTCACCTGCTCGACACAGATTGTTTTAGAACCTGTACTCAGAGTAATCGCTGAGTGGATCAGCCATCGCATCAGCCATACTCGGGCCGTGTCGACCGAGCCCGCAGCCGACCCCGCAGCTTCGCCGCCTACCGAGCCCGAGGCCGCCCCCCGACCTCCCCTGCTCCCGGCGGAGTCGACAGAACCGCGGCCGTCCCGGTTCGGTGCCCTGCTCGGCCTGGCGTCGGCGGCGCTGAAACGCACACCGGGGATGACCAGCTCGCTCGACTTCACCGAGCGGGAGCTGTCCCGGGTCGAGACCCTGGTGTGGCGCGAGCTGCGCACCCGCATGAGCGCGGCCACAGGAACGGCGGCAGTCGGGCACCCGGCCGCCGGCTACGGCGCCGACGATGACGCACCGAGGCAGCTCCTGGCGCAGCTGCTGACCACCTCGATCGAGGAGTCCGCGCAGCAGGCGCGCTCCCGCTGGTTCATGCAGCTGCTGGGCCAGCTGCATCCCGACGAGGCACGAATCCTGGCGGCGTTGTCGGACGGCACTCAGTACCCGGTCATCTGTGTCGCGACCCGAGGCACGCTCGGCATGACCGGTCCCGTCGTGCTCGAGAACGCCTCCAGCGTCGGCCGCGCGGCGGGAGTGTCGCTGCCCGACTGGGTGCCCGCCTATGTCACCCACCTCCAACAGCTGCAGCTGGTCAGCGTTGGCCCCGAGTCGTACGCGCTCGCCGACGGATACGAGATCCTGCTCACCGAGGCAGTTGTGCGCCGAGCCCAGATCGACGCCGGCTCGCACAGCCGGATCGTGCGACGCAGCCTGCGACTGAGCACGCTGGGCAACGACCTGTGGGAAAGCTGCTCGACGCCGCAGCGCCCGCTGCGCAGCACGCACACCACCCACGAGTCCTGACGATGATGCTGCCCGACGGCTGGTGGGTCTATGCCGCCATGCCGCTGTTCATGGCACTGGTGGGCTACCTCACCAAGCTGACCGCGATCAAGATGATGTTCGAGCCGCTCGAGTACCGCGGCTGGGGACCCTTCGGCTGGCAGGGTGTGATCCCGCGGCGCGCCGCGCGGATGGCGGCGGTCGCCTGCGACCTGATCACCACCCGGCTGATCGGGCCGGGTGACATCCTCGAACGCCTCGACCCGACCAAGGTCGCCGCCGAGCTCCAAGGGCCGTTGCTGTCGGTGGTCGACGAGATCACCCGCGAGGTGATGGCAGAGTTCCAGCCGGGGCTGTGGGAGTCCCTGCCGGAGGCCGCCCGCCTCCGGCTGATCCGGCGGATCCAGGCCGAGGCGCCCGACGTCATAGCCGACCTGCTGCGCGACATCCGCGCCGACGTGGACCAAGTCTTCGACCTCAAGACGATGGTCGTGACCAACCTGGTGCGCGACAAGCACCTGCTCAACCGGATCTTCGCCGAGGCAGGCGACGAGGAGTTCCGCTTCATCGCCCGGTCGGGCATCTGGTTCGGCTTCATTATCGGATGCATCCAGGCGATCGCGTGGGCACTGACCCACAACCCGTGGATCCTGCCACTGTTCGGCGCTTTCACCGGGTGGTTCACCGACTGGTTGGCACTGAAGCTGATCTTCTATCCCAAGCGTCCCCGAGGGTTCGGCCTGGTGCGGTGGCAGGGCCTCTTCTTACGCCGTCGCGACCATGTCGCCGAGCAGTATGCGGCGTTGATCGCCCGCGAGCTCATCACGCCGCACCACCTGTTCGAGGCGCTGCTGCACGGCCCGCTTGCCGACCGGGTCTTCGCTCTGGTGCAGCGGCATGTCCAGCGGGCCGTCGACGCACAGACCGGCGTCGCCCGACCGCTGGTCGTCCTGGCCGTCGGGACCTCGCGGTTCCAGGACATCAAGACCGCCGTCGCCGACCGGGTCATGGATCGGCTGCCCGAGACGCTCGCGTACGTCGAGGACTACACGGCCGAGGCGCTCGACATCAAGGCAACTCTGGTGCGCAAGATGGACGACCTCACCGACGAGGAGTTCGAACAGCTGATCCGACCGGCCTTCCAGGCCGACGAATGGCGGCTCATCACCGTCGGTGCCGTGCTCGGCTTCGGCCTCGGCGAGCTCCAGGTGCTGGCACTCGAACGCTTCAGCTGACCGCCCAAACCGCTGCGACCATCCGAGACTTCTGACGCATGCACATGGCTCCGCCGGTGAAGCGGCTCAAGCGCCAGCGCGCCGGCTGACCTCGGCCACCACGGCGTCGAAGGTGGCCCGGTCCAGCACCGCACCCTCGCGGCGCATTCGGTCCGGGTCGAGGCGCAGCACCACGTCGACGCGGACCTCGCTGGGACGGCGCCGGGCGTCCCAGTCGCCCGATCCGATGTCGAACCAGAAGCGACCCCAGCGCGCCTCGTCCGCCGCGTCGCGGTCATGGTCCTTGCTCGTAAGCATCAGCCCGAGCAGCATGTCGTCCTCGCGGCCCACGATGAGCACCGGCCGGTCCTTACCGCGAGACGGGTCGTCCTCGTACGGCACCCACGCCCAGACAATCTCTCCTGGGTCGGGCCGCCCGTCGTCGAGGTTCGGGGCGTACGACACCTCCGGAGCCGGCTCGTCCTCACGTCGCTCAGGCATCGCGTTGCAGGAACAGAGCCAGCGCGGCTGCCACCAGGACGCAGGTGAACAGGGTGAGGACGATGCCACCCCCGACGGCGCCGAACGGGTCGTACCCCAGCACGTCGGCGATCACGTCGG
Source organism: Nocardioidaceae bacterium (assembly GCA_013696015.1). GTDB lineage: Bacteria > Actinomycetota > Actinomycetes > Propionibacteriales > Nocardioidaceae > JACCYJ01. The sequence goes on along the minus strand of JACCZI010000151.1, from coordinate 24,926 downwards.
CCGCCGGTCGGGCGAACATCTGCGATCCCGCGTCGAACGGCAGGAAGCGCGCGAGCATGTTGGCGTCGTTGCCACCCCGCGACACCAGGATCAGCAGCAACCGCACCACTGCCTCGATGACGGAGGGGAACAGCAGCATCACCGCAACGGCGCCGGTCTGGTTGCGCAGCAACGCCGCGGTTGCCATCCCGCAGAGTCCGAACAGCGTCGTAAAGAGCACGAGCCCGACGATGACGCCCCAGACCGCCCCGCTGGTCAGAGCTCCGCGGGTGTCGATGTACAGGGCCGCTGCTGCGAGCCCGATGAGTGCGCAGGCGAGGGCCAGCAGCGCCGCAAGCACAGCCGTTGTGAGCGCCTTGGCGACGAACACTGCCGTGCGGCTGGGCAACGCAGTGAGCGTGGCTCGGATCATGCCGTGGCGGTACTCGTGGCCGAAGCTGAAGACGCCGATCAGGCCGATGATGTAGGCGCTGAACAGTGGCGAGACACCGTACGAGGCGCCGAGGCTCACGATGGCGCTGACCACCTCCTCGGCGTCGAAGAACGACCCGATCGAGGGGGAGTTCGCGGCCGCGATGAAGCAGAAGACGCCTTGGGCGACCAGCGTCGCGCCGATGAGCCAGTACGTCGAGCGAATCGTCCAGAGCCGTCGCCATTCGTAGCGGAGCGCGGCGGTCACGACTGCCCCGAAGGCGGTGCTAGGTGCGGTTCTCCGTCGCGGGGGTGGCCGACGAACTCCTCGGAGAGGCCGGTGGCGTCGAGGAACGCCTCCTCCAGCGTCGCGGAGCGAGTCATAAGCTCGTACAGCCGGGCCCCGACCTCGTGGGCGGAGTCGCCGACCTGCTCCTGGCTGAGCCCGGTCACCGCGTACGACGCGTCCGGGGATGTCACGACGTACCCGCCACGCTCGGCCAGCAGCGGCGCCAGCCGGTCCATGTCGGGGCTGCGCACGATGACGCTGGTGCGGGTGCTGGAGGAGACGAACTCCGCGACCGGGCCGCTGGTGATCAGGTGGCCACGGCCGATCACCACGAGCTGGTCGGCGAGAAGCGCCATCTCGGACAGCAGATGGCTGGAGACGAAGATCGCACGGCCCTCCGACGCGAGCTGTCGCAGCAGCTTGCGCAACCAGTTGATGCCCTGGGGGTCCAGGCCATTCGACGGCTCGTCGAGGATCAGGGTGTGCGGATCGCCGAGGAGCGCTGCCGCGATGCCGAGGCGCTGTCCCATGCCGAGGGAGAAACTCTTGGGCTTGCCCCTGCTGACCGACGTGAGACCGACCAGCTCCAGCACGTCGTCGATCCGTGAGTCCGGGATGCCGTTGGCGGCCGCCAGCACCCGGAGGTGGTTGCGCGCCTTGCGGGTGGGGTGGAACGGCTTGGCTTCGAGCAGCGCACCGACCTGGCGCATCGGCTCGTCGAGCTCTCGGAACTCCCGCCCGTCGAACGTGGTGGTGCCGGTGCCGTTGTCCAGCCCCAGCATCAGCCGCATCGTGGTTGACTTACCGGAGCCATTCGGCCCGAGGAAGCCCGTGACGCTGCCCGGCTCGACCCGGAATGACAGGTCCACCACGGCCGTCTTGCCGCCGTACGCCTTGCTCAACCCGCGCGCCTCGATGACCGCCAACGCAGACCCCCTCGATTCGCGACGCAGATTACCGTGGCGGTGATGATTCAAGGTGACGCCGCATCGCGTACCGGACCGCGAACGCTCGCCGCTGCGCTGCGCGACCGCGACGACGACTCGCTGGGTGCTCTGCTGATCGCCCGGCCAGACCTGGCGCGCCCCATCCCGGTGGACATGACCCAGCTGGCGTCACGGGTAGGTGACCCTGCTTCCGTGCGCCGGGTCGTTGACTCACTGGACTGCCTGCACCTGGCGGTGCTCTCTGCAATGACGGGTCGCGACCACCCCGTCACCATCGAGGTGGTGCAGGACGACGTCGCCGCCGAGCCGGACGCCGTTGCTCGCGCCGTGACCGCGTTGGGGCAGCTGGCGCTCGTGTGGGGACCGAGCTCATCCCTGCGCGTGACGCGAGCGGTGCACCAGGTGCTGGGTCCCCTCGACTCCGGTGAGAGTGTCGGGCACTCGATGCAGGTCCCGGCGCTGGCCGGTCCGCGAGCCGAGCTCGCCGCGGTGGACGCCGCAGCCGCTGGCGCGGCGTTCGAGGTCGTCCGCCAGGTCGAGACCGTGCTCGATGCCTGGGCGCTCGAGCCACCGGCCGTGCTGCGGAGCGGGGGCGTCGGCGTCCGCGACGTCCGGGCAGTCGGGGCCAGGCTCGACGTGTCTGAGGAGCAGGCCGGCTTCCTCGTCGAGCTCACTGCCGTCACTAGACTGGTCGCTCGTGCCGGCGACGTCCGCGACGACGTGTGGCTCCCGAGCGCCGCGGCGCACGGCTGGCCCGACCGGTCGGTCGCCGACCGCTGGGCGGAGCTGGCCGGAAGGTGGCTGAGCAGTGCCCGTGCCATGTCCCTCGTGGCCGAGCGCGACGAACGCGGTCGGCCCACCAACGCCCTGGCGCCTGGCCTCGAGAACCCATCGGCAGGCGCCGTTCGCGCCCTGACCATGCGGGCGCTTGCATCCGCCCGACCGCAACGGTTGGCCGAAGATGCGGTCGTGGCGTGGGTGGCCTGGCACCGGCCCCGGCGGACACCGCTGCGGGACCCCCTGGTGCGACGTACGCTCACTGAAGCCCGGTGGCTCGGCGTCACCGGACTCGGAGTCATGGCAACGGCCGGCGCTGACCTGCTGCTCGGGCGCGACCCGGCCCCCGCACTCGAGCCATTGTTGCCGCGTCCGGTCGCCACCGTCCTGCTGCAGGCCGACCTGACGGCGGTGGCGCCCGGGCCGCTGCAACGCGACCTGGCGCTGGCGCTGGCGTTGCTGGCCGACGTGGAGTCCCGTGGCGGCGCCACCGTCTACCGCTTCTCGGCGAGCTCGCTGCGCCGCGCCTTCGACGCCGGCTGGCCGGCCGACCAGGTGCACGCTTTTCTTGCGGCTCACTCGTCGACACCGGTGCCGCAGCCGCTGACCTACCTCGTCGACGACGTGGCCAGGCGGCACGGGCGGCTACGCGTGGGGAGTACCCGGGTTTACCTGCGCAGCGACGACGTCGCCGAGATCGACGCCCTTGTTGCCGATCGCGCCCTGGCCGGCCTGCAGCTGCAGCGCGTCGCCCCCACCGTGCTCGTGGCGCGCGCTACGTCGGATGTGGTGCTGGAGCGACTTCGCGATCGCGGCCACTCTCCCGTCGCAGAGGTGCCGGACGGGTCGCCGCACCGGACGTCACCGCCTCGCCGTCTTGTCCGCGCGTCGGGAGGACTCCCGCAACCGCCACGGTTGTCTCTTACGGCGGAGGAGGCAAGGTCGGTGGTTGCGGCCGTGCGGGCCGGCGACGAGGCGGCAGCACTCCGACCCGGGCCGAGGACCGGCCGGGCCACGGCGCTCGACACGTTGGCGGTGCTGCGAGAGGCGGCGCAGAACGCGACCAGCGTGTGGCTCTCGTACGTGGACCGGGCCGGGACGCTCAGCGAGCGAGTTGTCGATCCCCTGACCGTCGACGCAGGCTGGTTGACCGGGCACGACCACCGCTCCGACCGCACTCGAAGTTTTGCGCTGCACCGCATCCGGTCCGTCGCACCGCTGATGGCCTTGGGGCCTCCCGACACCTAAGGCTCAGCCATGCGCTGCAGACAACATCACCGGTAGCGTTGCGGGATGCCATCGGCCGGACCCGACCTGTCGACGAGCGATCTGCCCACGTTCGGTGGTCTCGTCCTTCTCGCCGCCGCGATCGGCTTGCTGGCGGTCCTCTCCAACCGGCTCAGCGAACGCGTGAGGGTGCCGACCCCTCTCCTGTTCCTGGTCGCCGCCGCGCTCGGCGCACACCTAATCTCCGCGCTGGACGATGTGCCCCACCGCTCGATCGAGCGCCTCGTGACCGTTGCCCTTGCGGTGATCCTCTTCGACGGCGGCATGCGCATCGGCTGGCCGCGGATGCGGAGCGCGTTGGGACCGGTGGTCGCCGTCGGCGTCGTCGGGACGTTCCTCACGACGCTGGCCCTCGCCGTGCTGGCCCACGTCGCCCTCGGCTTGGACTGGTGGGTCGCACTGCTCGTCGGCACCGCCATTGCACCCACCGATCCGGCAGTGGTCTTCTCGGTGCTCGGTCAACGCGAGCCGGCCGGTCGCAGCGGCACCATCCTCGAGGGCGAGTCTGGCGTGAACGACCCTGTCGGGATCGCGCTCATGGTGGGGCTGCTCAGCGCTGGTGGCGTGAGCGCCGGCGCACTGTCCGGCGTTGCCGGCGACTTCGCTCTGCAGATGGCGGTCGGAGGCGCTGTCGGACTGCTCGGCGGACGGGCACTGCTCGCATTCATGCGACGCGTCGCACTGCCCAGCGAAGGACTGTATCCGCTGCGTACGCTTTCGGGAGGTCTGGTCGTCTTCGGCGCGGCGACCGTCCTGTCCGGCTCGGGCTTCCTGGCCGTGTTCGTCGCCGGGCTGCTGCTCGGCGACGCCCGAGCGCCGTACAAAGGTGAGATCGAGCGCTTCCACTCCGCCCTGGCAAGTCTCGGAGAGATCGTGGCCTTCTTGGCCCTCGGGTTGACCATCGACCTCGCCACCCTCAGCCGCACCGACGTGTGGGCACCGGGCCTGCTCATCGGAGCGACACTCGCCTTCGTCGTGCGCCCAGTCCTCATCGGCGTGTGTCTGCTGCCCTTCGACCTCTCCAGCCGAGAACGCGGGTTCGTGCTGTGGGCGGGACTGAAGGGAGCGGTTCCGCTGCTGCTCGGGAGCTTTTTGCTGGGTCAGATACCAGACGGTGAGCGCTGGTACGGCGTCGTCGTGGTGGCCGTGGTGTTCTCGGTGTTGGTGCAGGGCAGCAGCATCACCGCCGCCGCGCGGCTACTGCGTATTCCGATGCGTATCACCGAGCCGGAGCCGTGGGATCTCAGCGTGCGGGTGCGCGACGAGCCGGACAGCGTTCACCGTTTCACGGTCGAGGCCGGCTCACCGGCCGACGGAGCGCCGATCGCCGACGTGGCCGACCTCTCCGACGACGTATGGGTCAGCTTCGTGTTCCGGCAAGCGCAACTGTTGCGTGTCCGGGGTGACACTCAGCTGCTCGCGGGCGACGAGGTACTCGTGTTGGCCAGTCAGGACATGCGAGACCGGCTGGTTGCCGCGTTCAAGCTACGCGGCAACCAGCCCGATGACCGGTGAGATCAGCGCGAGAAGGCACGGGCGGCGAGGCGCCCGTTCACCCGCTCCAGCCGGCGCTGCAGCCGGCGCTCACGTGCCCCCAGTCGAACCGCCGCGGAAAGAGCAGCCTCATCCGCCTCGGCTCGCCGGGACACGCCAATCTCACGCGCCACAGACTCGTAGGCGGTAGGCATGTCTTCCTCCTCATGGTTGCGGTCCTTGTGACCGACTGTGTTGTGTAACGGGCGTGCGGATCGATCTGTTACCGCTAACCGATGTGACGTAAGGCACATGAGCTGCTCTTACCTATTACAGGTCACGAGGGGCTCGTAAGATCTTCAAGTGGACTTTGTGCGTTACGCCGAACGAGCCGCGATGCTCGTCAACGCACCGCTGAACGACGGCGACGACCTCCACGAGTTCTTGGCTGACCGCGAGTGGCTGATACCGCAGCTCGCGGACAGGGACGCCATCGCACTGCGGCGGATGCAGCGCGACCTCCGTCCGATCTTCGAGGCATCGTCTCAGAGCGACGAACTCGAGGTGGTGTCGCGACTGAACGCCCTGCTCGACCGGCACCCGATCACCCCCTACATCGCGGGTCACGACGCCCAGACCTGGCACCTGCACGTGAGCAACAGGTCCTCCTCCGTCGCCGAGCTGCTCATCGCCGAGTCACTGCTCGGGCTGGCCACCCTGGTATGCGATCTCAGCCCGACGCGCCTCGGCGTCTGCTCCGCCACCACCGGATGCACTGACGTCTTCGTCGACACTTCTCCCAACCGGTCCCGCCGGTACTGCTCCGATCGCTGTTCCTCGCGGGCAAACGTCGCGGCCTACCGGGCGCGCCGCCGGGCCGAGGCCGGTGCGGCCGCCGGACGCACCGCGTGAACGACGGACCGCTGATCGTCCAGTCGGACAAGACGCTGCTGCTGGAGGTGGGACACTCGGGCGCCGATGCCTGCCGCCGCGCGATAGCGCCGTTCGCCGAGCTCGAACGTTCGCCCGAGCACGTCCACACCTACCGACTGACCCCCCTCGGACTGTGGAACGCGCGGGCCGCCGGTCATGACGCCGAACAGGTAGTCGACACCCTGATGGAGTACTCCCGCTTCAGCGTGCCGCACGCGTTGCTGGTCGACGTTGCCGAGACGATGGCGCGCTACGGGCGGCTGCGACTCGAGCGAGACCCTGAGCACCACCTGGTGCTGATCAGCACCGACCGGGCGGTGCTCGAGGAGGTGCTGCGGGCCAAGCGCATCACGCCGCTGTTGGGCACACGCATCGACGACGACACCGTCGCTGTCCACCCGTCGGAGCGGGGACATCTCAAGCAGGCGCTGCTCAAGCTCGGCTGGCCCGCCGAGGACCTCGCCGGGTATGTGGACGGCGAGCAACACCCGATCGACCTGCGCGAGGAGGGCTGGTCCCTGCGCCCGTACCAGCGACAGGCGGCGGAGTCCTTCTGGCACGGCGGGTCCGGTGTGGTCGTGCTGCCCTGTGGGGCGGGCAAGACGCTGGTCGGTGTGGCCGCGATGGCCCGCGCGCGTTCGACCACACTGATCCTGGTCACCAACACCGTCGCCGCTCGCCAGTGGCGGGACGAGCTGTTGGCCCGGACGTCGCTGACCGACGACGAGATCGGTGAATACTCCGGTGCCCGCAAGGAGGTCCGCCCTGTCACCGTGGCGACCTACCAGGTAATGACCACACGGCGCAGGGGCGTCTACACCCACCTCGAGCTGTTGGATGCGCGTGACTGGGGACTGGTCATCTACGACGAGGTGCACCTCCTGCCGGCACCGATCTTCCGGATGACCGCCGACCTGCAGGCCCGCCGTCGGATCGGACTCACGGCCACATTAGTACGCGAGGACGGCCGCGAGGGCGACGTCTTCAGCCTGATCGGACCCAAGCGGTTCGACGCACCGTGGAAGGACATCGAGGCGCAGGGCTGGATCGCCCCTGCCGAGTGCGTGGAGGTCCGCGTGACGCTGAGCAGCTCCGAACGGCTCGCGTACGCAACGGCCGAGCCTGCCGACCGCTACCGGCTGGCATCTTCGAGCGACGCGAAGTCACGCGTGGTCGAGCGGCTCGTCGCCCGCCACGCCGACGAGCCGACCCTGGTCATCGGGCAGTACCTGGACCAGCTCGACGAGCTGGCCGAGTGCCTCGACTCGCCCCTGATCAAGGGCGAGACGACCGTCCGGGAGCGGCAACGACTGTTCGCGGAGTTCCGGAAGGGAGCCATCCCGCGCCTCGTCGTCAGCAAGGTTGCGAACTTCTCCATCGACCTGCCAGAAGCCAGCGTGGCGATCCAGGTCTCCGGCGCCTTCGGATCCCGGCAGGAGGAGGCGCAACGGCTCGGACGGCTGCTGCGTCCGAAGCGTGACGGCCGCCCGGCTCGGTTCTACACCGTCGTGTCGCGCGACACGGTGGACGCAGACTTCGCCCAGCACCGGCAGCGATTCCTCGCTGAGCAGGGCTACGCCTACTCCATTGTCGACGCCACCGACCTCTGACGTGCGGGGCTCTTTGCACACCTGACTTCTCGGAGGTGGTCGTCAGGCGAGGATTGACATGTCTGGTCGCGCAGGCGCATGTGTCTTGCCACATTCGATCCTTAGAGAGAGGACGCCCCAATACAAGAATCCATGGCCGAACCGCATCCGGTGGCGGCTAGGCCCACGAGGCGGCTAACCGGTGACAAACTGGGCCAGCGACGCGTACAGTCTCGTGGCCCCCTCCTCCTCGAACCGCTGCAGCGGAGGTCCACGCGTGCCCGCAGCTCGCGAAGCACAGCTCGACACCGAGCGTGCCCACCTCCGCGAGTCTCGTCACCAGCTCGCCCGGATGCGGGACAAGGTCGCCGGGTTGGAAGCGCACGGTGGTGACAGCGTCTCGACGGAGTACCTCAAGGCGGCGCTGTGGCGGCGGATGCGGGAGCTCGAGGACGACCCGGACGTGCCGCTGTTCTTCGGTCGGCTCGACTACGACGCGACCACGGAGCGGTTCCACATCGGTCGACGCCACGTAACCGACGATCGCGGCGACCCCATGGTGATCGACTGGCGGGCCACGATGTCGCGCCCGTTCTACCGCGCCAGCCGCGCCGAGCCGATGGGCGTCGGCCTTCGGCGCCGGTTCGGCTTCTCGCACGGTGACCTGACGGCACTCGAGGACGAGCACCTGGGCGCCGTCGACGGAGCCCGAGACGCGACGCCCAGCACGATCCTCGAGTCCGAGATCGAGCGGCCACGGGTCGGGCCGATGCGCGACATCGTCGCCACCATCCAGCCCGAGCAGGACGAGCTGGTCCGCGCCGACGTTGCGGACTCGCTGTGCGTGCAAGGCGCTCCTGGCACCGGCAAGACGGCTGTGGGCCTCCACCGGGCGGCCTATCTGCTCTACGCCCACCGAGATCGGCTCACCCGACAGGGCGTGCTGGTCGTCGGTCCGAACGACTCCTTCCTGCGTTACATCGCCGACGTGCTGCCTGCCCTCGGTGAGATCGACGCTCGGCAGCTCACCGTCGAGGGGCTGACCGCAACCACACCTGTCCGTGACGCCGACAGCGCCGTTGTCGGCCGCCTCAAGGGCGACATCCGCATGGCGCGCGTGGTGCAGCGTGCCGTCTGGCAGCAGCTGCAGACGCCCACCGAGGCGCTGGTCGTGCCGCGAGGCGTACGACGCTGGCGGGTGCCGGCGTACGAGGTGGTGGAGATTGTGGCCGAGCTGCGAACCCGCGGTGTCCGGTACAGCGCGGGGCGCGCGATGTTGGCGCAACGCCTGGCCAACGCCGTGCTGGTCAAGATGGAGAGTGCCGGCGACTCGCCCGACGACCGGGTGCAGGACACGGTGGCGCGGTGTCGGCCGGTCCGCGACTACGTGGCGACGGTCTGGCCCAAGACAGACCCACTCCGGGTGGTGTTCCGGCTGCTGTCGGACCCGGTGCTGCTCGCAGCAGCCGCGGAAGGGGTGCTGACCACGACCGAACAGGAGCTGCTGCGCTGGCCGCGGCCACCCGGCTCGCCCCGCAGCATTCGCTGGAGCATCGGAGATGCGGTGCTCATCGACGAGGCCGCCGATGTGGTCGAGCGCACACCCAGTGCCGCACACGTCGTGCTGGACGAGGCCCAAGACCTCTCCGCGATGATGCTGCGCGCCGTCGGGAGGCGTTGCACGACGGGATCCCTCACCGTGCTCGGTGACCTCGCACAGGCGACCACGCCTTGGGGTGCCCAGTCCTGGCCGCAGGCCTTGAGCCACCTCGGCAAGCCCAGTGCCCCGGTGGCCGAGCTGACGCAGGGTTTCCGGGTGCCGGCCGACGTGCTGGCGTTTGCCGCCGCGCTGCTGCCGGTGATCGCTCCCGGGCTGGACCCGCCGACATCGGTCCGGCGGGCCCGCGGCGATCTTGTGGTGCAGCACGTCGCGGACACCCGGTTGAGCGCGTCGCAGTGCGTTCGGGCACTGCTGCAGCGTGAGGGGTCGATCGGACTCGTGGTCCCCGACGCCGACGCGAACGAGCATCACGAGCGGCTGCGGTCATCGGGGATCGAGTCGGTCGTCCTCGGGGATCCCCACGACGTCGCGGCGAGGGTGGACCTGGTGCCGGCGACGCTGGCCAAGGGCCTGGAGTTCGACCATGTCGTGGTGTGTGAGCCGGCGGCGATCGTGGCCGGTGAGCCGGAGGAGGTCATCGGGTTGCGCCGCCTCTACGTCTGCCTCACCCGAGCGGTCACCTCGCTGACCGTGCTGCACGTGGATCCATTGCCGGATCCTCTGCAGGAGGTGGTGTGACCGATCCGTACGCCCGGCTGCTGGACCGTTGGCGCAGTGTCGTGCCCGATGCGGACGACCTGGCCCGTGATCTGCTGTCCCGGTACGGGGAGTCCCACCGGCTCTACCACGACCACCGGCATCTGCTCGAGGTTCTCGACGCCGTCGACGAGCTGGCCGGCTCGGCCGGCGACCTTCGCGTCGTGCGGCTGGCGGCATGGTTTCACGACGCCGTCTACGACCCGCGCACCGGTGACAACGAGGAACGCTCGGCCGTCCTGGCGACAGCGATGCTGCCGGCACCACTCGGCGACGCGGTCGCCCGGCTGGTCCGGCTCACCACGATGCATGCCCCGGGGTCCTCCGACATCGACGGTGCGGTGCTGTGCGATGCGGATCTGGTCGTTCTCGGGGCAACGCCGCAGCGCTACGCCGCCTACGCCGCCGACGTGCGCCGAGAGTACGCACATGTGACCGACGACGCGTTCCGGGCAGCGCGCTCGCAGATCCTCCACCAGCTGGTCCGCGGGAGCATCTACACCACCGAGACGGCACGGCGTCGATGGGGCGCGCAGGCGAAGCGGAACGTGGAGCGGGAGCTCAGCGAGCTCGGCGGCGACGCAGTCCCGCTGCGGTGAGCCGGGCGACGAGCTCCCGACTCGACGTCGGAAGCGCGCCGGCGGACACCACGGCGTGATAGTGCTCGGCCGGCACGTCGTAGTGGTCGCGGTCAAATCCGCGTTCCGGAAGTCGGCACCGGCGGGCGAACGCATGCAGCTCCTCGTACGAGGTGTCGCTCACGAGGTGCGACCACAACCGCCCCCGGGCCGGCCAGGCCGGGGGGTCTACGAGCACGGTCACCCGGCGATCGTCGCGCGCTGCACCGCGTCGTCGAGCAGCAGTCGCCACGCGCGCACGTGTGCGGCGTCGACGTGGGCGCGCGACCACGAGCCGCCCGGCCGGACCTGCGGGCCGACATGGAACTGGTGGATCCCCGCCCGCACGAGCCAGGGCACATGCTCCGTGCTCAGCCCGGAGCCGGCGAGCACGCGGGCGGCGATGCGCCGGTCGCCACGCGACAAGGCGATCAAGGTGTCCTGGCCGTGTCCGACCCCCAGCGAGGAGCCCGCGGTGAGCACCGCGTCGAGGCGGGGAAGTGCCAGTAGCGAACGCCAGGCGCGCCCGGTGTCCAGGGCCGCGTCGACGGCCTCGGAGAACGTCCACGGGGCACCTGGGATGGCGGCGATGATGCGTGCGGTGACGTCGGCAGCCACCTCGAGGTCGCGGTCCAGAAAGCCCAGCACGACACCCTCGGCGCCGAGGGACAGGTAATGCTCGGCGAGCCCGATCAGCCGGCTGGCCTCTGCAGCAGTAGTGCTGTAGCCCTCCGAGAGACGTAGCCGGACCCGTACCGGAACCTCGGTGGCCCGGGTGACAGCGCGCACTGTGGTCGGGTCGGGGCTGAAACCCCCGTCGTCCGGCCTGGCGAGGAGCTCGACCCGGTCGGCCCCGCCCGCATCGGCCGCTTCGGCGTCAGCGGCGTGCAGCGCTGCCACCTCCAGCAGGACGCCGGTCATGCTTCATTATCGCCACCGAGTGCCACAATTCAGGATGTGACACCCGACGCGCTTCTCACCGCGCGAGCAGCTGTGCTTCACGACCTGCAGGTGCGGGGACTCGCCGATGCGCGTTCGGTCTCATTGCTCGAGGATGCCGTCACCAGCCGGCGCTGGTGGCTGAGCCAGTGGGCGCAGGGTTTCGAGTACGTTGCTGGGCTGGTCGCCCAGGACGTCCAGGACTCGCTCTACGACGATGCCTGCCGGTGGCCCGAGTGCACCAGCTGCGGCCGACCGGTCGAGCATTCGTTGCAGATCACCCCCGAGCTCGGAGCTGACCCGCGCTGGGTCTGCGCCGAATCCGGAGTCGACGTGGCTCCATTGGGTCAGCTGCCCTGACTCGCCACCTCGGTGTCGCGCAGCACGCGCAACGCGTTGCGACCGGCCAGCTTGCCCAGGTCGACGTCGGACCAGCCGCGCCCGGCGAGGGCCTCGAACAATGCCGGGTACGCCGCCACGTCGGACAGGCCTTCGGTGACGAACACAGTGCCGTCGAAGTCGCCGCCGATGCCGACCGCGTCCACACCGGCGACGTCACGGACGTGCTCGACATGACGTACGACATCGTCGAGCGTCGCCGGTGGCGGTGGGTCCGTCGCGGCCCGCTCGCGCATCACCGGGTCCAGGGCGGCGAAGTCGCGCTGGTCGAGCCCCAACCCGCGCGCCGTCTGCTGACACTCCTCATACCAGCGTGCCGCGCCGGTTGACACAAACATGGGGACGAAGGTGACCATGCACACGCCACCGTTGCTGTGCAGTGTCTCGAGCACGTCGTCGGGCACGTTGCGTGGTACGTCGCACACTGCCCGAGCACTGGAGTGGCTGAACATCACCGGGGCGCGCGTGACCCGCAGTGCGTGGCGCATGACGTCGGCGCTGACGTGGGAGAGGTCGACAATCATGCCGAGGCTGTTCATCTCCTGCACGACGCGCTCGCCGAAGCCGCTCAGGCCGCCCAGGACCGGCTTGTCGGTGGCGGAGTCGGCCCAGGCGACGTTCTCGTTGTGCGTCAGCGTCAGGTAGCGGACGCCGAGGGCGGCCATCGCCGCCAGGACACCGAGCGACTCGTTGATCGAGTGGCCGCCCTCCATGCCGAGCAGCGAGGCGATCCGGCCACCGCGAACCGCGGCCTCCACCTCCGACGCCGAAACGGCCAGCCGCAGGTCGTTTGGATAACGGGTGGCCAGGGATCGGATGAAGGAAACCTGCTCCAGCGTCGCGGTAACCGCAGCATCGCCGCTCAGCGAGCACGGCACGAAGACCGACCAGAACTGCGCCCCGACGCAGCCCGTCCGCAGCCGTGGGATGTCGGTCTGCAGCCGGGGCTGCGGCTGGGCAACGTCGACCGCAGCCAGGTCGTACCCGGCCAGCTCCCGGTGAGCCCAGGCCAGGTCGTTGTGTCCGTCGACGAGCGGTGCTGCGCGCAACAGCTCGCGGACGTGGTCAGCGTCAGCCATGACCGAAACCGTCACACCGGCGATGCTGCGCGCTGCTCGGAGACCCCACGGGAGTGCCGTCCGGGTCCGACACGAACGCGATCCACAGCTCGCCGTCGGCGTCGCGGTGCACCATTGTCGGCGCCGAGAGGGACGGCGCACCGCGGCCGATGGTCCGCGCGTACGCCGCCTCGAGGTCATCCACCGCGTAGTAGATCACCGGTCGCGAGCGGTACGCCTCGTCCTCCGGGACCGCGAGGTAGAGCCGCACCCCACCGGAGTCGAAGAACGCCATCGGGCGTCCGGGGACGGTGAACAGGTGCTCCAGGCCCAGGATGTCGCGGTAGAAGGCGACCGAGGCTTCGACATCGGTCACGCTGACGTGGATCTGCTGGATGGCCGTGAGATCGCCAGCCATCGGTACCTCCCTGTGAGACGCGACAGGGGCGGCCCCGGCGAACCGGGACCGCCCCTGTCGCGGTGTGGAGCTTCGGACTCAGAAGTCCATGCCACCCATGTCCGGTCCGCCACCCGGAGCGGCCGCAGCCTTCTCCGGCTTGTCGGCGACAACCGCCTCGGTGGTCAGGAACAGCGCCGCGATCGACGCCGCGTTCTGCAGCGCCGAGCGAGTGACCTTGGCCGGGTCGATGATGCCTTTGGCGATCATGTCGACATACTCCCCGGTCGCCGCGTCGAGCCCCTGCCCTGGGGGCAGGTGGCGGACCTTTTCCGCCACGACGCCGCCCTCGAGACCGGCGTTGATGGCGATCTGCTTGAGCGGCGCCTCGCACGCGGTGCGCACGATCTGCCCACCGGTCGCTTCGTCACCCTCGAGGTCCAGCTTCTCGAATGCTTGGGCGGTCGCCTGGACGAGTGCGACACCACCACCGGCAACGATGCCTTCCTCGACAGCCGCCTTGGCGTTCCGTACCGCGTCCTCGATGCGGTGCTTGCGCTCCTTGAGCTCGACCTCGGTGGCCGCGCCGACCTTGATCACCGCAACACCGCCGGCCAGCTTGGCCAGACGCTCCTGCAGCTTCTCACGGTCGTAGTCGGAGTCGCTCTTGTCGATCTCGGCCCGGATCTGGTTGACCCGTCCGCTGATCTGGTCGGCGTCACCGGCACCCTCGACGATCGTGGTCTCGTCCTTGGTGACCACGACCTTGCGGGCCCGACCCAGCAGGTCCAGACCGGCGTTCTCGAGCTTGAGACCGACGGTCTCGCTGATGACCTGGCCACCGGTCAGGATGGCGATGTCACCCAGCATGGCCTTGCGACGGTCGCCGAAACCCGGCGCCTTGACGGCGGCGGACCTGAAGGTGCCGCGCACCTTGTTGACGACCAGGGTGGCGAGCGCCTCGCCCTCGACGTCCTCGGCGATGATGGCCAGCGGCTTGCCGGACTGCATGACCTTCTCGAGCAGTGGCAGCAAGTCCTTGACGTTCGAGATCTTGCTCTCGACCAGCAGGACGTATGCGTCCTCGAGCACAGCTTCCATTCGCTCGGCGTCGGTCCAGAAGTACGGCGAGATGTAGCCCTTGTCGAACCGCATGCCCTCGGTGAGCTCGAGCTCGAGGCCGAAGGTGTTGGACTCCTCGACGGTGATGACGCCTTCTTTGCCGACCTTGTCCATGGCCTCGGAGATGATCTCGCCGACCTGTACGTCGGCGGCGGAGATCGACGCCGTGGAAGCGATCTGCTCCTTGGTCTCGACGTCCTTGGCGATAGCGAGCAGCTGCTCGCAGATGGCCTCGGTCGCCTTCTCGACGCCCTTCTTCAGAGCCATCGGGTTGGCGCCGGCTGCGACGTTGCGCAGTCCTTCGCGCACCATGGCCTGTGCCAGCACGGTGGCGGTCGTCGTCCCGTCACCGGCGACGTCGTCGGTCTTCTTGGCAACTTCCTTGACGAGCTCGGCCCCGATCTTCTCGTACGGATCCTCGAGGTCGATCTCCTTGGCGATGGACACACCGTCGTTGGTGATCGTCGGCGCGCCCCACTTCTTCTCGAGGACGACGTTGCGGCCCTTGGGCCCGAGCGTCACCTTGACAGCGTCGGCGAGGATGTTCATGCCTCGCTCGAGCCTGCGGCGCGCGTCCTCATCGAACGCAATGGTCTTCGGCATTCTCCGTGATTCCTCACGTCGGAGTGGATGGTCCGGGTGATGCCCGCGACGGACGGCCCCGACCGGGCGCAGACCCTTCCCGCGCGCGGTGACGGAGCCTCATCGGCCCGGTCCTTTGGCTGTCACTCTCAATGCGAGAGTGCCAATACGTGTTTAGCACTCGACACCGGCGAGTGCAAGCGGGACATCCCCCGAGCCTTGCGGCCGCGCCCTGCTCAGCCACCCGCCACGGCGGGGATGATCGACACCGTCGCACCCTCCGGCACGGATGTCTGCAAGCCCTGGGCGAAACGCACGTCGTCGTTGCCGACATACACATTGACGAACCTCCGCAGCTCGCCCCGCTCGTCGACGATGCGTCCCCTGACCCCGGGGTGCGCCGCGTCAAGAGAGTCGAGCAGCGCCGCCACTGAGTGCCCGGCGCCCTCGAGGTCGACGGCGGCGGCACCGCCCGTGTACGTGCGCAAGATCGTCGGGATCCGAACGGTGACACTCATGACCACCCAGCGTACGACCTGCGCGACCTGCGATGCTGGCCGCGTGACGCCAGGGCAGCGGCTGCGCGAGGTGCTCAACTGGCTCAACGGCGCCACACCGGCCGGGCTGTTGATAGCCCGAAGCGGACATGCCGAGCTCGACCGCCAGGCCGACGGGATCTGGACCGCGACGCGATACGAGGGCATCGCCCGACGCCGCCCGTTCACGGTCGGCAACGTGCTGCTGACCCGCCACTGCGCAACAGAGCTGCGGAAGCGGCCGGACCTGCGCAGGCACGAGGCCCGGCACAGCACTCAGTGGGCGGTGCTCGGCCCGTTGTTCGTCCCGCTCTACGTCGTCGCGATGCTGATGAGCAGGATCCTGACCGGTGACACCGCTACCGGCAACGCTTTCGAGGTCCACGCCGGACTACGCGCCGGTGGCTACGCCCTCAGGACGCGGCAGCGCCGCGCTGCTCACACGCCCAGCTGATCCGCCAACTCCGCCAGCCATCGGACGAGACCGTCAGGCCCGGGGACGACGACGTCGGCCCTCCTGCTGAGCGCATCCTGCTCCGCCGATGCCGAGCAGATGAGCAGACCGGTCCTGCCCTCGCCTCGCCACGCATCCACCGCGTCGTACGCGGCGAGGTCGCCGAGATCGTCGCCTGCGTACACGACGGTCGACACCCGACGTTCGGCCACGAGCAACAGCAGCGCCTGGCCCTTGTCCATGCCGGGGGGACGCATCTCGAGAACCAACCGACCCGGCTCGAGAATCAGTCCGTGCTCGGCAGCCAGCAGCGCGAGCGGCACCCGTAGCCGTTCGAGCGCCGCGACCGGGTTCGCAGACGTCCGCACGTGGACCGCCACGGCGCGACCCTTGTCCTCGATTCGCGCCGCCGCCAGGTCGAGGTCCGCGAGCAGCCCGGGCAACGCGTCGCGCACCCGCGCGATCTCCCCGGGCGGGGGCGGAGCGGCGAACTCGCCGGTGGCCGCGTCCCACCGCTCGATGCCGTACTGCCCGAGGACGACCAGCGACTCGAGCCCCGGCACGCCGGCGGGCTCGGCCAACCTCAGCACGCTGGCCACCGGCCGACCGGTGACGACCGCAACCGCTCCCACCACGGTGCCCAACCGACCCAGCACCGCGATCACGTCAGGGTGCGCGTACGCGCGTTCCGGGTCGTCGACTATCGGGGACAGCGTGCCGTCGAAGTCGAAGGCGAGCAACGCCTGGGTGGGATCCGCGAGCAGCGAGTCCCACCCCTGCCGCGCCGCCCCGCGAAGGGGCGGAGCGGGGCTCATGTCGCGGAGGTCAGAATCACGGTCAGCCGGTCGAAGCTCATCGGGCTGACCGCCGGCATCATCCTGACGATGCCGAGATCACGCGCCAGGAGCCGGGCCTGGCCGCGCAGCCCGTCCGGGTAGTAGACGGTGGACTCGGGAATGACGCCGTACCAGTTGTCGGTGGCGAGGACATTCCATCCCCCGTCCTGCAGCTCGCTGGCGGTCTGAGCGGCAAGGCCGGAGACCGCCGAGTTGTTGTACACCTCGACGTACGCCTGCGGGGATTGTCGTTGCGGATCGCGCTGTTTCTTCCCCTGCTGCTTCGACGGGGGGTGTGTTCGGTCCGGCTTCTGCTGATGGTCGTTGGCCCGCCGGCCAGGCCTGTCGTTGGGGGAGCTGTCGGTGTTCACGGACACCGGCCGCGTCGACGGCGCCGGATCATCGGGACTGCCCGTCACAAAGAAGACCAGCATCGCCACCGCGACTGCGACCAGGCTGGCGACCGCCAGCCACGACGGCAGCACAACGCCTCGGTCTCGATGTCGGGCCTGACCCGCGTCGCTGCCCTCATCGGTAGCCAAGTCAGACCTCGAAACCCAGACGGCGGGCCGAGCGGGCCCGTTGCCGGGCGGCGCGCAGCCGCCGCAACCGCTTCACGAGCAACGGGTCGAACGCCAGGGCGTCCTGAGCGTCGATGAGGGCATTCAGCACCTGGTAGTAGCGGGTGGCCGACATGTCGAACGCCTCACGGATCGCGGACTCCTTTGCCCCGGCGTGGCGCCACCACTGCCGCTCGAACTCCAGGATCCGTTGGTCGCGATCGGACAGCTCGCCGGTGGCGGATCCCGAGCGGGCCAGGTTGGCGGCGTCCATAAGGCTCATCGTAGGAGAAAGAACAGCCATGTCATTCGACCTGGCAGCCAGCGGCGTGCCGCCAGCGGGAAACGCGGGCTGGCTAAGGTCGACACACGCAATCTGCGGAGGTCCCCGCGTCATGAACGATCGTCCGACCACCTCGACGGCGGGACTGGTGGTCGTCGCCAACCGGCTTCCGGTCGACCAGGTGCGGGGCGACGACGGCTCTGCCTTCTGGCAGCGCTCCCCCGGAGGGCTGGTCACGGCCCTCGAGCCCGTTATGCACTCCAATCACGGCGCGTGGGTCGGTTGGCATGGCGCGGCGGACCAGTCCCTGGACCCATTCGTCGACGCTGGCCTGACGCTCGTCCCAGTGCCGTTGAGCACCGCGGACATCGAGTCCTACTACGAGGGATTCGCCAACGCGACGCTGTGGCCGCTCTATCACGACGTTGTGGCGCCGCCGGCGTTCCACCGGCACTGGTGGGACTCGTACGTCACCGTCAACCAGCGCTTCGCGGACGCCGCTGCCGGTGTTGCCGAGCCGGGTGCCGTCGTGTGGGTGCAGGACTACCAGCTGCAGCTGGTGCCGGCGATGCTGCGCGCCCAGCGACCCGACCTGCGGATCGGGTTCTTCCTGCACATCCCGTTCCCTCCGACCGAGCTGTTCCAGCAGCTTCCGTGGCGGCGTCAGATCCTCGAGGGTCTGCTGGGCGCCGACCTGATCGGCTTTCAGTTGCCAGGCGCTGCGGCGAACTTCGTTCGCCTGGTCCGCCAGCGGGTCGGCCACAAGACGCATCGCGACGCCGTCTACCTCCCCGACGGGCGGACGGTGACCGTGCGCTCGTTCCCGATCTCGATTGACGCCAGCGGCCTGGAGGAGCTTGCCCGCAGACCGCAGACCGAGGCCCGTGCTCGGCAGATCCGCTCCGACCTCGGTAACCCACGTCACCTGCTGCTCGGGGTGGACCGCCTCGACTACACCAAGGGCATGCCCCAGCGCCTCCGGGCGTTCGGTGAGCTGCTTTCCGACGGCCGGGTCGACCTCGACGAGGCGGCCTTCGTGCAGGTGGCCACGCCCTCGAGGGAGCGCGTCGAGCAGTACCGCGTGCTGCGTGATGACATCGAACGTCTGGTGGGCCGCATCAACGGCGCCGTCGGTCGCATCGGGCAGCCGCCGATCACCTACCTGCACACGTCGTACTCGCGTGATGAGATGGCGGCGCTGTACCGGGCGGCTGACGTCATGGTCGTGACGCCGCTGCGGGACGGGATGAACCTTGTGGCCAAGGAGTACGTCGCGTGCCGCTACACCGACGACGGTGCGCTGGTGCTCAGCGAGTTCGCCGGAGCGGCCGACGAGCTGAGGCAGGCGTACCTGGTCAACCCGTACGACATCAACGGCCTGAAGGCAGCCCTGTTGGCGGCCCTGCAGGCCAGTCCCCGCGAGCTGAGCCGGCGGATGCGGGCGATGCGACGCCAGGTCGCGGAGCACGACATCGGCCACTGGGCGTCACTCTTCCTCGGCGAGCTGCACAAGGCCCGGCCGGCGCACGGCAAGACGACTCGGCCGGTCTGAGCTCGTGGAGCCATGAGGCGCAACGAAGCATGGCTCGTGGTGCTCTGGCTGGTGACCGCGGTGCTCGCGGTTCCGGTGCCGGTATCGGCAGCGGACAGCCGGCCGCAGCTCGGCAGCGATTGGTCGCCGACTCGTGACCGCTTCTACGTGCACGACAAGCACCACTACGGCTCACCCTGGTTCACCGGGGCACATCGCAAGATGATCCCGTACGGCTGCACCCGGGCCCCGTTCTATCCCCCAAGCTCTCGCTGTGAAGGCGATCGCGGGTTTCACCACGGGCTCGACATCGCGATGCGCTGCGGCAACCGGCTCGACGCCGGCATGGCGGGCCGGGTCGTGCAACCAAGGTCGCCGGGGGCGCTGGGGTCGGCGTACGGGCGGCATGCGTTCCGGTTGCGCAACTTCCGCCACGACGTCGACATCGTGATCGGCCACACCCGACGCGTCTTCGTATCCCCCGGCGACCGGGTTCAGCGTGGACAGCGCATCGCGCGGGCCTCTGACGCCGGCTCGCCGGACGGCTGCCACCTGCACTTCGAGGCCCGTCCGGTCGCAGGCGGCTACCTGGATGCGGTCCGCCCGGGTCCGTACCTACGGCTGACCCGACGGTCGAAACGAACTAGATCGACCTGATCTACGACCACCCGCGAATTGGTGTTGATTGTGGGCTGCAATCGGCGCCGCGTCCGACCAGAGGCCATGTTGACTCGCTCCAGAAGGGTCTGCTGGACTGCAAGACGATGGACATCGCACCGCCAGAACGTCCCTGAACAGCGAGAGGAACCCGATGACCGACGTGGCCAGCCAGTCACCTGCACCCGGCGACGACCGGACCGTCCTGACCGACCGGCAGGGACACCCCATCTACGACAACCAGAACCAGCGCACGGTCGGATCCCGCGGACCGGCGACGCTGGAGAACTACCACTTCCTCGAGAAGATCAGCCACTTTGATCGCGAACGCATCCCCGAGCGCGTCGTGCATGCGCGTGGCGCGGTGGCGTACGGCTACTTCGAGGCGACCGGCCAGTGGGGCGACGAGCCGATCGAGCGCTACACCCGGGCAAAGATCTTCGCGACGGCAGGCAAGCGCACCGACCTGGCGATCCGGTTCTCGACCGTGATCGGCGGCCGCGATTCATCAGAGGCGGCCCGTGACCCGCGGGGCTTTGCGGTCAAGTTCTACACCGAGGACGGCAACTGGGACCTGGTTGGCAACAACCTGGCCGTCTTCTTCATCCGCGACGCCGTCAAGTTCCCCGATGTCATCCACTCGCTGAAACCGGATCCGGCAACGTTCCGCCAGGAGCCGGCCCGGATCTTCGACTTCATGTCGCAGACACCGGAGTCGATGCACATGCTCATGAACCTGTTCAGCCCCCGCGGCCTCCCCGCGAACTACCGCCACATGCAGGGGTTCGGGGTCAACACGTACAAGTGGGTCAACGCCGACGGCGACACGCACCTCGTGAAGTACCACTGGCTGCCAGCGCAGGGCGTCAAAAGCCTCACCGAAGCGGACGCCGGGAACATCCAGGCCACCGACCTGGGGCACGCGTCGAAGGACCTGTACGAGTCCATCGAGGCGGGTGACTACCCGAGATGGGACCTCGTCGTCCAGATGATGAGCGACGACGAGCACCCCGAGCTCGACTTCGACCCACTCGACGACACGAAGACCTGGCCGGAGCAGGACTTTCCACCGCGCAAGGTCGGGACAATGGTGCTGAACAGCAACGTCAGCGATCACCACAACGAGAATGAGCAGATCGCCTTCGGCACCGGGGTGCTCGTCGATGGGCTGGACTTCTCCGATGACAAGATGCTGGTCGGTCGTACGTTCAGCTACAGCGACACCCAGCGCTACCGCGTCGGCCCCAACTACCAGCAGCTGCCGGTGAACTCGGCCAAGCATGCCCCGGTCGCTACGAACCAGCGCGGCGGCCAGATGGCGTACGGCGTCGATCTGGGTGACGACCAGAACCCACACGTGAACTACGAGCCCTCGATCACCGGTGGCCTGCGTGAGGGGGCGTACCTGACGCACGATGAGCAAGGCCCGGAGGTCCGCGGCCGGCTGACCCGCCAGCGGCTCCCGCGGACCAACGACTACACGCAGGCCGGGCAGCGGTTCCGCCTGATGGAGAGCTGGGAGCGTGACGACCTCGTCGACAACTTCGTCACGCTGATCTCGCAGGCCTCTCGCGACGTGCAGGAGCGCATGGTCTGGCACTTCTTCATGGTCGAGGACGAGCTCGGGCAACGTGTCGGTGACGGGCTGGGCATCAGCGCGGACGACGTGCGCTCACTCGAGCCGTTGGCGAGCCAGACGCTGTCCGAGCACGAGCGGGAGCGGCTCAGCAACCTCGGAAAGAACGGTCCCCGCGACGTCGAGGGCCTGACGATGACGCACTGCGTGCCCAACCAGCGGGTGGTTGTCGAACGCTGAGCTTTCGCCCACCTTCAAGGTTGCCCGTGAGGCAGGGTCACGTCTCGCGCGGTGACCGTGCTGCGAGCGCGGATGCATGATGACCAATCGCTTGGATGGCCTCTGTCACCCGGGACCTGTCGGTGCGGTGGTTGAGCACACAGATCCGGGCGTAGTACCGCCCGCCTATGCGGGTGCTGGACATGAAGACGCGCTGCTCTGCATTGACCCGACGGAGTAGTTCGGCAGTGGCGATGTCCCCATCAGAACCGCTCCGATCGGGTAGTTGACAGCGCACGGCGATCGTTGACAGCTCCGGGCGATGCAGCACGCGGAGGTGGGGGTGCTCCACCAGCTCGTCGTACGCCAGCTCGGCGAGGTCCAGTTTCTCGTCCAGAGCTGCCCGGAATGCTGCCACCCCGTGCAGATGCAGCGGCAGCCACAGGCGAAGGCCCCGGAAGTCTCGGGTCAGTTCCGGGCCGAACTCGGCGAAGTTCGGTAGGTCGCTGTCTGTGATGTCCTGCAGGTAGTCGGCCGCTGGCCCGCTGTGCGCCTCGCGGAGCAGCTCGCCGTCGCGCACCAGCAGGCAGCCGGTCCCGAACGGCAGGAACAGGCCCTTGTGCGCGTCGACGACGAGGGAGTCGGCCCGTTCGATGCCGCGCAGACGTTGTCGGCCGCGCTCGGTGAGCTGGAAGAAGCCGCCGTACGCCGCGTCTACATGCAGCCACAAACCCTCGTGCGCGGCAACATCGGCGATCGCCGGCAGCGGGTCAATGCTCCCGGTGTTGGTCGTCCCCGCGGTCACTACTACGCAGAACGGTTGCAGCCCGGCCGCCCGGTCGGTGTGCACCGCAGCACACAACGCGTCGACGTCCATCCGCAGACCACCGCTGTCGACCGGAACCACCCGAAGCGCGCTCGACGGGAAGCCGGCGAGCCGCAGCGCCTTGGCGGCTGACTGGTGCGCCTGCTCGCTGACGTACATCGTGCCGGCGAGAAAGTTCGCCGGCAGCCGAGCCTGGCGGGCGGTAATCAGCGCAGACAGGGTGGCCAGGGAGCCACCGCTGGTCAGGATTCCCCTGGCTTGCGCCGGCAGGCCGAACAGCTCTGCGAGCCAGCGCAGCAGGTCGGCTTCCATCGCGACGAGGCCGGGAGCAGGGAATGCAAGCCCGGTGTAACGGTTGAGCACGCCGACGATCAGGTCAGCCACTGCCGCACTCACCAGCCCGCTGCCCGGGATGAAGGCGAGGTAGCCGGGGCTCGCCGGGTTCAGTCCCTTGGCAGCGGCACCTGTCAGCACGTCGAGCAGCTCGGCCAGCGGACGCCCGTCCTCGGGCGGTGGCTGGCGCAACGACCGATCCGCCAGCAGATCCGCAACTCCGGTCGCGTCCGACGCTGGCGCGTCAGCCAGTCCGTCGACGACGTCGGTGACGAAGTCGGAGACCGTACCCAAGAGGGCGCGAAGGTCACCGCCGACCGGTTCCAGCGGACGTACCGTCTCAGGGGTGGGCTCGCTGCGCATCCGGCTACGGTAAGGCGGCATCCAGTCCATCGCAGCCAGGAGCACAGTTGCAGCGGCGCTGGGGCGGCACGACGACTCAGCATGGTCGCGACGCAGCGGTCCCGAAATCAGGTGCCTTACGTGGACAGAATGGTGCGGTGAACATCTGGGCCCGGGCAAGGCGACAGCCGTCAGCGGTGCTCCTCTTCGTCCAGCTGGTCAGCGTGCTCGCGTTCCCCTTCATGGAGGACACCGCGCTCGAGCAAGCCATGTTCAGCGCCGTCGGCATCGTTGTCCTCGCGCTGGCGGTATGGGCAGTCGGCCACTCGCCGGCCTCGGTGTGGATCAGCGTCGCACTCGCCGTCCCCGCCATGACAATCCTGATCCTGCAGGCGGTGACCGAGGCGGCGGGGTTGGTGCCCTGGGCCGAGGCGCTCTTGGCGGCGCTGTATCTCTATACGGCCGGCTCCTTGATCGCGTACATGGTGGCCGACCGTGAGATCACCCGCGACGAGCTCTACGCCGTCGGTGCGACATTCACTTTGGTGGCATGGGCCTTCGCGCATATCTACACCTGGTGCCAGGTGGTCTATCCCGGGAGCTTCGTCGCCGCCATCGACCCCGGCGAGCCGAGGACCTGGATGGAGCTGCTGTTCTTGAGCTTCACCACGCTATCCAGCACCGGACTGAGCGACGTGGTCCCCGTAGCGCCCTTTGCCCGAGCGCTGGTGATGCTCGAGCAGGTGGCGGGCGTGGGCTACCTCGCGATGGTGGTTTCACGCCTGGTCACACTGCTGGTCTCCCGGGACATCCGGCACTCAGCCGACCGATAGCCGCCGGCCCACAGCGGTCCGCCGGAAACGGGGTAAGCCCCCCGTCGAGTGTGCCGGAGTCAGCTTGGTTGCCGTTCGGGGCGAAGTGTCCGACGCATGACCACCCGCGTGGGTGACCGGCGTACGACCTCGACGAAACCTGCCCGCTCATACAGGCTCCGAGACCCGAAGAACATGAAGTCGTCGTGGCTGCGCTCCGGCTTGTCGACCGGATAGGACTCCAGTATCGCGACGCCCTGCTCGCGCGCCCAGCGAATCGCCGCCTGGAGCAGTCGGTGCTGGACGCCCTGACCGCGGTAGCACTTGGCCACGTATGTGCAGATGATCGACCACACCTCGCGGTCATCCACCGGTTTCATGATCGGAGACCGCCGGAGCTTTGCGAAGTCTTCGCGCGGGCCAAGGCTGATCCAGCCGGCCGGTACCTTGTCGACGTACCCGACCAGACCTGGGACAACACCGGTACCGACGAGTTCCCACAACTGTCGCTTGTTGTCGGCCGCTGCGGTGCCAGTCACCGACACCTTGCCGCTCCTGCGGTAGAACATGCACCAGCAACCACGCACAATGGACCCGCCGGGGAGGTCGAACAGGGCCTCCACATCGGCCCAGGACCCCGGTGTCAGCACCCGCGCCTGGAAGGCAGGCGGCATAAAGCTCACGCTACCCCGGCGCCTCAGCGCCAGCACACGGCCCGTGCAGGCTTTGCCGGCTCACTCCCATCTTCTCGGCCACCTCGGTGACCGCCAGGCCGTCTCAGCACCGCCAGCATCACGCTCACTCCTTTCGCCTCAGCCACGAGC
>JACCZI010000115.1 GCA_013696015.1 Nocardioidaceae bacterium | reverse complement strand
GGCGGCTCGCGGTCGGCCTCAGCGGTGAGCGTCAGTCCGCGGGCTGGTGGGGAGACGGTCGACCGGCCTCCTGGGCGGACGCCGTGGCGGCCGTCCACCTGGTGGCCGACACCCTGGGCGTCGCGATCACGGTCGAGCAAGGCGCCGCTCCGCCCTGGCACCCCGGACGGTGCGCGCGGGTCATCCTCGCCGGTGCGACGATCGGGCACGCCGGCGAGCTGCACCCGCAGGTGTGTGTCGCCTGGGGGATACCGCCTCGGACGTCGTACGCGGAGGTCGATCTCGACGTCCTGGTCGCGGCGGCACCGCCGCTGCCTCAGGCACCGGGCCTGTCCAGCATGCCGGTGGCCAAGGAGGACATCGCGCTGGTCATCCCAGCCGAGGTCCCGGCGGCAGCCGTCCTCGAGGCGCTGCGTCGAGGAGCCGGCGAGCTGCTGGAGTCGGTGCGGCTCTTCGACGTCTACACCGGTGACCCGGTCCCCTCGGGGCACAGGTCGCTGGCGTTCTCGCTGCGGCTGCGGGCCGCTGACCGCACGCTCACCGAGTCCGACGCTGCCGCGGTCCGCGACGCGGCGGTGGCCGAAGCTGCGCGTGCCACCGGTGCCCGGCTGCGGTCGTAGCCTGTGGCGCGGTCGGGACGCCGCTAGCGGGCACGAGACTGTTCCCGGTCCACCGTTCACCGATCCGACCCGATGGGAGCGTCCCCTGCCATGGTCCGCCACTTCCTGCGCGACGACGACCTGAACCCCAGCGAGCAGAGTGCCGTCCTCGACCTCGCCGACACCTTCGCGGCCGACCGGTTCCATGCCCGCCCGCTCGAAGGTCCGCGCGCGGTTGCTGTGATCTTCGACAAACCCTCGACCCGGACCCGGGTGTCGTTCTCCGTCGGCATCGCAGAGCTGGGTGGCTACCCGCTCGTGATCGACTCGAGCACCACGCAGATGGGCCGGGGGGAGAGCGTCGAGGACACCACCCGAGTCCTGGAGCGCATGGTGTCCGCCCTGGTGTGGCGGACGTTCGACCAGTCGGCGGTGGAGGCCATGGCGGGTGTCTCGACGGTTCCGGTGGTAAACGCGCTGACCGACGACTTCCACCCTTGCCAGCTCTTGGCCGACCTGCAGGCCGTACGCCAGCACAAGGGCGGGCTGGCAGGCCTGGTCGTCACCTACCTCGGCGACGCCGCCAACAACCTCGCCCACTCCTTCTTGCTCGCCGGAGCCACAGCCGGCATGCACGTGCGGATCGCAGGCCCCGACGGCCACCTGCCGCGCGCCGACATCGTGGCCGACGCGGAGCAGATCGCCACCCGGACGGGGGGCTCGGTGGTGGTGACGACCAGTGCGCAGAAGGCGGTCGAAGGGGCCGACGTGCTCGCGACCGACACCTGGGTCTCGATGGGCCAGGAGGAGCAGACGGCGCACCGGCAGCGGCTCTTCGGCGACTACTGCATCGACGCCGCCG
Source organism: Nocardioidaceae bacterium (assembly GCA_013696015.1). Classification (GTDB taxonomy): domain Bacteria; phylum Actinomycetota; class Actinomycetes; order Propionibacteriales; family Nocardioidaceae; genus JACCYJ01. The sequence goes on along the minus strand of JACCZI010000115.1, from coordinate 3,876 downwards.
CGATGAGCCGGGCCGACCCCGCAGCTGTCGTGTTGCACTGCCTGCCGGCCTACCGAGGCAAGGAGATCGCGGCCGAGGTGCTCGACGGCCCGCAGAGCATCGTCTGGGACGAGGCCGAGAACCGCCTCCACGCGCAGAAGGCGTTGCTCACCTGGCTGCTGGCGCCGGGGCAGGCGTGAGTGACGGTCTCCGGGGGTGGGCGTAGGCGCCTCCTCGCGATGACCTCGACCGGGCGCGAGCGGCTGGCTGGGCGAGCGGTCGACCTGGCGCCCAGGCTGCTGGGCTGGCTTCTCACATCTTCCAGTCCGGACGGGGCGGTCACGGTGGCCCTCACCGAGCTCGAGGCGTACGAGGGGGTCGACGACCCCGCGTCGCACGGATTCCGCGGACCCACCCGCCGCAACGCGGTGATGTTCGGCCCGGCGGGCCACCTCTACTGCTACTTCAGCTACGGCCTGCACTGGTGCGCCAACGTCGTGTGCGGGCCGCCCGGGGTCTGCTCGGCGCTGTTGCTCCGCGCCGGCGCCGTGGTTGAAGGAGCCGACCTGGCGGCCTCCCGCCGCCCGAGCGCGAGACAGCCGCGTGACCTGGCCCGTGGACCGGCACGACTGACGTCGGCCTTGGGCATCGGCGGCGAGGCCGACGGCCGCGACCTGCTCGACCCGGCCGGTTGCCTGCGACTGCGACCCGGACCTCCCCGCGGCGCGGTACGGCAAGGTCCGCGCGTCGGGATCAGCACTGCGGCGGACCGGCCGTGGCGATTCTGGGTGGACGGTGACGACACCGTCTCGACATACCGGCGCGGTGCTCGCCGCCGCCCCGCGGCCGGGACCCGGCCGACGTAGTTGTTTGCGGCAGCGCGACACTCTGCGCAACCCTCTTGGAGCACGACAGCACGCCTCGAGCACTCGACCGGAAGGACGCGGACGTGCCAAGCCCGGTGGACGGCCGTCTCCTCGATGACCTCGAGGCCCGCGGCCTGGTCGCGGTCTCGACCGACCGGGACGCGCTCCAGGCGCACCTGTCGGCCGGACCGACCACCTTTTACTGCGGCTTCGACCCGACAGCGCCGAGCCTGCACCACGGCAACCTGTTGCAGCTGGTGACGATGCGCCGCCTCCAGCAGGCCGGTCACTCCCCGCTCGCCCTGGTCGGTGGATCAACGGGACTGATCGGCGACCCGAAGCTCACCGGTGAACGCAACCTGAACCCGGCCGACGTGGTGGCCGGCTGGGTGGAACGGGTGGCGGAGCAGGTCACGCGCTTCCTCGACCTCGAAGGCCCGGCGGCAGCCGTCATGGTCAACAACTTGGACTGGACCGCCGACGTGGGGGTTCTCGAGTTCCTGCGCGATATCGGCAAGCACTTTCCGGTCAACCGGATGCTGGACCGGGAGACCGTACGCGCCCGCCTCGACAGTGGCATCAGCTACACCGAATTCAGCTATGTGCTGCTGCAGTCGATGGACTTCCTCGAGCTGCACCGCCGGTACGGCTGCACCCTGCAGATCGGCGGCAGCGACCAGTGGGGCAACATCACCGCCGGCGTTGAGCTCGTCCGGCGGGCCGACGGTGACCGAGTGCACGCGCTGGCGACACCGCTGGTCACCAAGGCGGACGGGACGAAGTTCGGCAAGACCGAGTCCGGCACCGTCTGGCTCGACGCCGAGCTGACCTCTCCGTACGCCTTCTACCAGTTCTGGCTCAACGCCGAGGACGCCCGGGTGGGCCACTACCTCCAGCTGTTCTCGTTTCGGCCGTTGGGCGAGATCGAGGAACTCGAGGCCGAAGGACGGGCACAGCCCGCCGGCAGGGCACCACAGCGGGCGCTGGCCCACGACGTCACGACGCTCGTGCACGGTTCCGCCGACGCCGCCGCCGCCGAGCAGGCCGCCGTCGCCCTCTTCGGGCGCGGCGACCTGGGCTCGTTGCCGGAACCGACCCTGCGCGCGGCCCTGCGCGAGACGCCGCACGTCGAGGTCGACGTCGGGCTCACGATGCCCAGCATCGCCCACCTCCTGCTGGCGACCGGGCTGGCGGACAGCCGTTCGGCGGCGCGCCGCACCATCACCGACGGTGGCGCCTACGTCAACAACGAGCGGGTCACCGACCCCGAAGCGACGCTGACCGAGCGCCAGCTGCTGCACCGACGCTGGGTCGTGCTGCGCCGCGGCAAGCGCAACGTCGCCGGCGTCGAGATCCGCCGGTAGCGCCCGCCGGGGTAACCTTCGGCGCACCATGACGCGTCGCTCCGGCCCCCGCCTCGACGCCCGCCGCCTGGCTCGAAGCGGTGCCGGTGCCGCCACGGGGTTCCGGGACCGCCCCCCCGAAGGGTTCATCGCACGCGACACCAACGCGGAAATGCGCTGGGACACGGCGACCGACCTCGACTACCTGGTGCCCGGCGACCGCTTCTTCGTGCGCAACCACACGACGACGCCGGCGATCGACCCGCAGACCTGGCGTCTCTCAATCTACGGAGACGGCCTCAGCGGCTCGCCGTCACCGCGCGAACCCCTGTCCTTCAGCTACCACGAGCTCCGGCAGATGCCGTCCGTCGACCTGACCTGCGCTATCGAGTGCACCGGCAACGGGCGCGGCTTCTTCGCAACTCAGCAAGGGACCCCGACCACCGGCACCCCGTGGACGTTGGGTGCGATCGGCGTGGCGCGCTGGCGTGGGGTGGCGCTCGGCGACCTGTTGCAACGTGCCGGGCTGCTCTCGTCGGCAGAGGAGGTGATGCCGGTCGGGCTCGACGCCCCGTACGTCGACGACGGCATCGACCACGGCCGGGTCCGGCGACCACTGCCCATCGCCAAGGCGCTCGACGACGTCCTGGTCGCGTATGCCATGAACGGCGAGCTCCTCCCGCCCGACTCAGGATTCCCGGCGAGGCTGGTGGTTCCGGGCTGGGTGGGCATCGCGAGCACCAAGTGGCTCGGTTCCATCGAGGTGTCCCGGCAACCGCTGACGTCGCCCTGGAACACGGTGTTCTACCGCATGACGGGCGGCGACTACCCGCCCGACTCCCCACCCTTGACCACCCTGCCGGTCAAGAGTGCGTTCGAGCTGGCAATCGGCGCGCGGCTGCCGGCCCGGCGCCCGACCGTGTTGCACGGACGATCGTGGTCCGGCACGGCTCGGATCCGGGGTGTGGAGGTGAGCGCCGACGGTGGTCGGCACTGGACACTGGCCCGGTTGTCCCCCCCGGAGTCACCGGCAGCCTGGACCCGGTGGGAGCTTGCGTGGACGCCACCTTCACCCGGTGTCTACGAGCTTCGCGCCCGCGCCACCGACAGCGGAGGTGTCACCCAGCCGGACTCGGTCCCGTACAACAGTGCCGGCTATCACTTCTGGGCCGTGGTGCGGCACCCGGTGACCGCGGTGGGCGGCTGACGCGGGACCGGCCGCCGGTTCGGAGTCATCCAAGTGCGGGGTCGCCGGGGCGGCCCCCGGCGGCGGCTCGAAAGTCGGCGGACACGGCGCCGAACCCGTTTGACCGTGCCTGCGCCCTCGGGTAAGTTAGACGAGTTGCCCCCGCTCGGTTGGCCCCAAGGGCCAAGGAGTGGGTGTGCGCTTGATCCTTGAGAACTCAACAGTGTGTCAAAAGTCGACGAAGACAATAACGCCCCGTCGGTATCTGCACATCTCGGTGCGCAGTGCCACGGATTCCTTTGACAAGTGATTCATCTTGTCGGGATTGAATCTGTTGACCGTGCCGGTCGAAGATCGGCACGGGTAGATTTCAATGGAGAGTTTGATCCTGGCTCAGGACGAACGCTGGCGGCGTGCCTAACACATGCAAGTCGAGCGGTAAGGCTCCTTCGGGAGTACACGAGCGGCGAACGGGTGAGTAACACGTGAGCAATCTGCCCTT
>JACCZI010000020.1 GCA_013696015.1 Nocardioidaceae bacterium | reverse complement strand
GACCGTGACAGATCGAGCAGGCACCGTACGGGGAGTTGAACGAGAACGACCGCGGCTCGAGCTCGTCGGATTCGAGCTCGTGGTCGTTGGGGCAGGCCAGGTGCTCGGAGAACCGCAGCTCGCGGTGGGGGTCGTCCGCGGCATGGTCGACCAGATCGAGGATCACGATGCCACCGGCGAGCCCGAGGGCCGTCTCGACCGAGTCGGTCAACCGTCGCTGCGCCGAGGCCTTGACCGCCAGCCGGTCCACGACGACCTCGATCGTGTGTTTGCGCTGCTTGTCGAGCACCGGCGGTTCGGTGAGCGGGTAGGTCTCACCATCGACGCGGACCCGGCTGTAGCCCTGCGCCTGCAGCTGCCGGAAGAGGTCGGAGTACTCCCCTTTGCGGCCCCGGACGATGGGGGCAAGGAGCTGGAACCGGGTGCCTTGGTCGAGCTCGAGCACCCGGTCCACGATCTGTTGCGGCGTCTGCCGTGCGATCCGTTCGCCGCACACCGGGCAGTGGGGTCGCCCGGCGCGAGAGTAGAGCAGCCGCAGGTAGTCGTAGACCTCGGTGATCGTGCCGACCGTGGATCGAGGGTTGCGCGATGTCGACTTCTGGTCGATCGAGACCGCGGGTGACAGACCTTCGATGAAGTCGACGTCCGGCTTGTCCATCTGACCGAGGAACTGGCGCGCGTAGGCCGACAGCGACTCGACGTACCGGCGCTGCCCCTCGGCGAAGATCGTGTCGAACGCCAGGCTCGACTTGCCCGAGCCGGACAGCCCCGTGAACACGATCAAGGAGTCCCGTGGCAAGTCCAGCGAGATGTCCTTGAGGTTGTGCTCACGGGCGCCACGGACGATGAGTCGGTCGGCCACGAGGCGGGTCTCCCGGTCGGTCGGAGGGCGGAGAAACAGCTGTTGTCATGCTAACGACCGCCGCCGACAACCACCGACGCAGTTGCTGTGGCTCCACCACGACGTCATAGGGTCGTGAGGGAGTCACAACTGGTGGGAGGCGGAGCGATGGCGTACACCGGCAAGGTCAGCGTCGGGGGCGCACCCGACGTGCGGGAGCTGACCGATCTGATCGTCACCAAGGTCGCGGTCGGACCGATGGACAACAACGCCTACCTGCTGCGCTGCCGGTTCACCGATGAGCAGGTGCTCATCGACGCCGCCGACGAGCCCGACACGCTGCTGGCGATGGTCGGCCGTGACGGCCTGCGCCGCGTGGTGACCACCCACCGGCACGGTGACCACTGGCAGGCACTGCCCGCCGTCATCGACGGGACCCGCGCCGCGACGGTCGCCGGCGCCCTCGACGCCGACGGGCTGCCGGTAGACGTGGCGGAGCGCGTGTCCGACGGCGACCAGGTAGCTGTCGGCCGGTGCGTCCTCGAGGTCATCCATCTCGTCGGGCACACGCCCGGGTCCATCGCGCTCCTGTACGACGACCCGGAGGGCTCACCGCACCTGTTCAGCGGAGACAGCCTGTTCCCGGGCGGTGTGGGTAAGACCCCGTCCACCGAAGACTTCACCCGACTCGTCGATGACGTCGAGACAAAGGTCTTCGACCGGCTGCCCGACGAAACCTGGGTGTATCCCGGGCATGGGCATGACACCACGCTGGCGGCCGAACGACCCCACCTTCCCGAGTGGCGCCAGCGAGGTTGGTGAGCCGCCCTCGTCCGTGCGGCCCATTTCGCTGGCGTTCGCTGGCCACTTTCCGTCACAGGTCCGTACTCAATGTGATGGAGGGACTGCCGGGCATGATCTCAGAGGTCGCGCCTCGGCGTCGGCTGCCCGCCTGGGTACCTGGGTACCTCAGGGCAGCTCGTTGCCGGATGATGTCTGGGCAGCCCTGCAGCTGAACGCCTCCTGACCCGCCGCCGTCCTCACCGTCACGCGCCCGGGGTCTTGTCGGACACCCCGGTGATGGTCGATGGTGTACCGCACGGAACTTATTCCGTAGTTCAGGAGGCGGTCCGATGTCACACACCGTGAGTGCCGAGGAGCGACCTCCGACCGACCAGCCGGAGCTGCGGCGAGTGATGGGACCGCGGCTGCTGCTGCTGTTCATTGTCGGCGACATCCTCGGCACCGGCGTCTACGCTCTGACGGGCCAGATTGCTGCTGAGGTCGGTGGCGCGGCCTGGGTCCCGTTCCTGGTGGCGTTCGGTGTGGCGCTTCTGACCGCGTGCTCATACCTAGAGCTGGTCACGAAGTACCCGCAGGCAGCGGGGGCCGCGCTCTACGCTCACAAGGCGTTCGGCATCCACTTCGTGACATTCCTGGTGGGCTTCACCGTGATGTCGTCAGGCATCACGTCGGCGTCCACGGCATCGCAGGCATTTGCGTCCAACCTCATCGAGGGCTTCAAGCTCGACTGGGGAAAGAGCGGCATCCTGCTGATCGCGTTGGCGTTCATGGCGCTGGTCGCCACCATCAACTTCCGCGGTGTCGGCGAAAGCGTCAAGGCCAATGTGGTGCTCACGCTGATCGAGCTGACCGGCCTTCTCATCATCATCTTCATCGGCTTCTACGCCTTCACCGGCGGCGATGCAGACTTCTCGCAGGTCACCGCCTTCGAGACCAGCGAGGATAAGAACGTCTTCGTCGCCATCACGACAGCCACCTCGTTGGCGTTCTTCGCGATGGTGGGGTTCGAGGACTCGGTCAACATGGCCGAGGAGACGCGCGACCCCAGCCGCATCTTCCCCAAGGTGATGTTCACCGGCCTGACCATCACCGGCATCGTGTACGTGCTGGTGTCGATCACCGTGGTGGCGCTCGTACCCATCGGTGAGCTGGCGGACAGTGACACCCCACTCCTCCTTGCGGTCGAGGCGGGTGCTCCGGACCTCCCGATCAACAGGCTGTACCCGTTCATCGCGATGATCGCTGTTGCCAACTCCGCGCTGATAAATATGCTGATGGCCAGCCGGCTCCTCTACGGCATGGGCAAGCAGGCGGTGTTGCCGCCGATCTTCAGCGAGGTGCACCGGGGCCGGCGTACACCATGGGTATCGATCCTGTTCACCACCGCCCTGGCGTTCGGGCTCATCTCCTATGTCAGCAACACGAGCGAGGACTCGATAGCGACGCTGGGCGGCACAACTGCCCTGCTGCTGTTGTCCGTCTTCACCGTCGTCAACATCGCCGTACTGATCCTGCGTCGTGACTCTGTCGACCACGACCACTTTCACGCTCCGACAGCGCTTCCGGTCGTCGGCGCCTTCGCCTGCGCCTACCTGGTCACACCGCTGTCGGGGCGAGACGGCACGATCTACCTGGTTGCGGCGCTCCTCCTGGCCATCGGGATCGTGCTGTGGGTGATCACCTATTTCACCAACAAGGCCCTGGGCACCCGCCGGACCGAGAACGACCCGTCCGACCTGACGTGACCTTCGAGCTCGCCGAGCTCGTCGCGAGTCGCCAGGCGCGCATCTCCGTCTGGTTCGGTGGCCTGGACGGCAGTCCGTGGCTGGCTCGCGACGCCGACCTCGTGCACCACCCCGCCAGCACGGTGAAGTTGCCGCTGTTCGTGGCTCTGCATCGAGCCGCCGACGCCGGAGAGCTCGACCTCGACGAGAAGATCGCGGTGCAGGACCGTCTGCCGTCGGTGGTGCCAGGTCGGACCTACGTGACCACGCACGACTACGACCAGGACGACGCCGTCTGGGATCGGCTCGGCTCGGCGGCTTCGCTGCGGTGGCTCGCCGAGCGGGCGATCATCCGCTCCAGCAACCTGGCCACCAACCTGCTCATCGACCGGGTCGGCATCGACGCTGTGAACGCGGTCTACGACGACCTCGGCACGCCGACCTCGCGCCTGGCGCGTGGCATCCAAGACTCCCCCGGTGGCGACGCCGGACTCGACAGCACCGCCACGGCGGCTGACCTGGCCGCGGTGCTGCGAGGAGTGGCGACACGGACGGCCGCGGCGTCGACGGCCTGCGAGCAGATCGAGGCTGTGCTGGCCAGATGCGAGGACAACGACGGGCTGCCCGCCGGGCTGCCGGACGGCACGTACGTTGCCCACAAGCCGGGCTGGATCGACCATGTCTGCCACGACGTCGGGATCGTCCGACCGGAGCACGAGGCGCCGTTCGTACTGGCCGTGATGACCGGCGCGCCGCTGCCAGAGGCAGCGGGGTTTCGACTGGTGGCTGATGTCGCCGCCCTCTGCTGGCGGCACCGGCACCGGCTTGCCGCGGCGGCTGGACACGTGTCGGCATGACGATCGACACGGTGCGCTGCCACTCGGTGAGCGCTGCACTGCACACCACGTTCGTAACCGCGTTGCGGTGCACCGACGTCGTTGAGTCGCTGGTCGTCGAAGTGATGGACGCCGACGGCCGTCGAGGGTTCGGCGAGGCGCCACAGGTGTGGGCTGTGACCGGAGACTCGCTGGCCGGGTCGCGCGCCTGCGTGGAGGGTCCTCTCGGCGCGATACTGCTCGGAGCCCAACCCGACGATCTCAATGTGCTTCTTGCGCGAGTCTCGGCGGCGGTTGCCGGCAACCTCGCCGCCAAGGCGGCCGTCGACGTGGCACTGCACGATCTGGTGGCACGGCGCAGGGGCGTTTCCCTGCCCCTGTTGCTGGGCGGCACTACGCACCGGGTGCCCACCGATGTGACGCTGTCGGCTGGCGACGCTGGCTCGCTGTCGGAGGCCGCGCAACGGCGGGTGAGCGAAGGTTTCGAGGTCCTCAAGCTCAAGGTCGGCACCGACGCGATCGCCGACGTCAACCGGGTGCTCGCGGTACGCAACGCGATCGGCGCCTCACCCCGACTGCGGCTGGACGCCAACCAGGGGTGGTCGGCACGGGAGGCCGTACGCGCCATCTGCGCCCTCGAGGACGCCGGTGCGGAAGTCGAGCTGGTCGAGCAGCCGGTACGCGGCCACGACATCCCTGGTCTGGCGTGGGTCACGGACCGGGTGAGCACGCCGGTGATGGCAGACGAGTCGGTGTTCAGCCTCCGTGACCTGCATGCGGTCGTCGAACGACGCGCCGCCGACCTGATCAACGTCAAGCTCGCCAAGTGTGGTGGCCTGACGCCGGCGCGTACCCTGCTCGACGTGGCCCAGGCCCACGAGATAGGGGTGATCGTGGGCTCCATGATGGAGACCGCCGTCGGCGTCGGCGCCGCAGCCAGTCTCGCCGCCGCCACCGGCACCACGCTCGTCGACGACCTCGACGCAGCCTGGTGGCTGGCGACCTCTCCGGTGCGCGGTGGACTGCGCTACGAGGACGCGACCGTCGTACTCCCAGAGACACCGGGGCTCGGCATCGAAGGACTGGCGTGAGCGCCCTCGTCATCGGAGTTCCGGTCGCCACGGTCTGGTCCGGTCGAGCCGCTCCCCGAGCCGAGGACGCCGCCGCCGTGGCGGACCTACCGGACGTCGCGGCGTGGGTCGACAGTCTGGACGCCGCCGCCCGTCGCGGGTTGCACGGCCGCACGCTGACGCAGGCGCTGCTCGGCGAGCGCGTTGACGTCGTCGCAGAGCATGGCGACTGGGCCGAGATCGTGCTGCCGGACCAGCCGTCGTCCGCGAACAGCCGCGGCTATCCAGGCTGGGTACGCCGAGCGCATCTCACGTCGGCGATCGCGGGTGCCGACGCCGCGCAGGTCGTGGTCACGAGCCCGGTCGGGGCCGCCGTTACCGGATCGGTGCGGCTGTCCTTCGGCACCCGGCTGCCGGTGCGGGACTCGGACAGCGACCGGGTGGCCGTTGGGTTGCCCGGCGCCGGTAGCGCGACCCTCGACCCGGCCCACGTCGCGCCCTACCACGTGGACGGCCCCATCGACCTGCCGGGACTGCTCGCATCCGCGACAGCCTTCGTCGGGTTGCGCTACCTATGGGGCGGCACCTGCGCCTGGGGCCTTGACTGTTCGGGACTGGTGCACCTGGTGCACCGGGCGCACGGGCGGCAGGTGCCCCGGGACGCCTTCGACCAGCACGCAGCAGCGGTCCCGGTGCCGCTGCACGACGCCCGGCCCGGCGACCTCTACTTCTTCGCGCGCCCCAGCGAACGCGTCTACCACGTCGGCCTCGTCACCAACGAGGCGGGGGGCGAGCCCACGATGTTGCATGCGCCCGAGGGAGACGAGCTCGTCGAGGACGCGCCATTGGCGCCGCGCCGCCGCGCAACACTGGTCGCCGCTGGCTCCTTCGTACGGCCGCAGTGACGCGGCAGTCCGACGGACCGACACCCTGCCCCGCGGACACCGCCGAGTGGCGCACCACTGCGGTTAACGCCAGGCACCAGCGAAACCGCACCACTCGCTGGTGAGGCGGTCACAGGCAAGTTCTACGGCAGTCTCGAGTGATGCCCCGCCGCGAGATGCCGGCTCAGGGCAGACGCAGCACCTGACCGACCCGGATCTGGTTCGGGTTGCCGCCGATCAGCTTGCGGTTTGCGCGATACAGCGCCCGCCAGCCGCCGTCGACGTTCTTGCGCGAGGCGATCGATGACAACGTGTCACCGGCCCGGACGGAGTACGTCGCGGAGCTGTGGCTGGAAGCGCCGCCATGACGGGGCTTGTGGTGATCTCGGCGGTGTGGCCGGTCCGACAGGCTGCGCGGACGTCCTGCCGCGTCAGCACCGGTGAGGTCGAGGGCGGCGGAGCACGCCGGCCAGGCACCCCACCCCTGCCCGTGTAGCACTCGCTGCGCAATGCGCACCTGGTCCCTGCGAGGGGCCAGGTCGGCGCGCGGAGCGTACCTGCCGCCGCCGAACGCACGCCACGTGGAGTACGAGAACTGCAGCCCGCCGTAGTAACCGTTGCCGGTGTTGATGTGCCAGCGTTGACCGGACTCGCAGTTTGCAAGCCGGTTCCACGTGCGGTCGCTCGCGGCGTCGGCGGCAGGGGCGGTCGCCAACGGCGTCGCCACCACGGCTGCGGTCAGGGTGGCGGCCAGGGCGCCGCGCCGGGAGATGAGAGAGGACAAGAACGAGGACATTCCAGAGCCCTTCCTGCCGCCTGCGGGGTTAGCTGACGGGTTCGGGCTGGAAGGCGCCCGGCCGCTGGTGTGCGGCTTCACCCCTGGCGACCGGCTCGAGGCCGGAACACCGACATGGGTTCCCCACTCCCGCTCTGCATGCTGTGCTCGGGTGGCGACCCGGATGGGGTGAGCGGGATTGGGCGTACCCCGGGGTCGACGTCGCCGGCCACCTTAGGCGGACTGCGTCACCGCGACAAGACCGGGCCTCAGAGGGGCGCGTCCACCTGTCGCACGGCCGAGGGGTCTCGGCGCGCCTTGACGATGCTCGCCGCCGCGGTGACCACGAGCGTCAGGATGATTACGACGAGGCTGAGCAGGGTCGGGATCTCGGGCACCGGCACGTGCTCACCGCCGTTGATGAACGGTAGCTCGTTCTCGTGCAGGGCAGTCAAGACGAGCTTGACGCCGATGAACGCCAGAATGACCGATAGGCCGAGCGACAGGTAGACGAGCCGTTTCAGCAAACCGCCCAGCAGGAAGTAGAGCTGTCGTAGCCCCATCAGCGCGAAGACGTTTGCCGTGAACACCAGGTACGGCTCACGCGTCAGCCCATAGATCGCCGGTATCGAGTCGAGTGCGAACACCACGTCGGTCGACCCGAGCGCCACCATCACGATCAGCATCGGCGTGATCACGCGTTTGCCCTGCTCCTTGACGGTCAGCTTGACGCCGGTGTACTCGTCGGTGGCCGGAAGGTGCTTCTGGACCCAGCGAATAACCCCGTTCTCCTTGTAGTCGCTCTCGTCGTCCTGGCCGTGACGGACCAAGGAGATGGCCGTGTAGACCAAGAAGGCGCCGAAGATGTAGAAGATCCACGAGATCTGCTGAATAGCCACAGCACCGATCGCGATGAAGACCCCACGAAAGACAAGCGCCAGGATGATGCCGATCAGCAGCGCCTCCTGCTGAAGATGCCGGGGGACCCCGAAGCGGCTCATGATGATGAGGAACACGAACAGGTTGTCCACGGACAGGCTGTACTCGGTCAGCCAGCCGGCGTAGAACTGCCCCCCGTACGCGCCTCCGTACTGGACCCACACCCAGATCCCGAACAGCAGGGCCAGCGCGGTGAAGAAGCCGATCGCGATGGCGCACTCGCGCATCGAGGGCTCGTGCGGGCGGCGGCCGATGATGAAGACGTCGACGGCGAGGACACCCACGGTGACGCCGACGGTGATCCACCATGCTGTCGCCGAGACGTCCACAAGCATCCCTCCGGACGGCACCGACAACGGGAAGGAACCCTGCCCTTCGTGCTGCAGTCTCTCAGCCGTGGGCCGCTGAGCCAACTCGACCCCGGCGGACTTGTCACACCCCGGCTCCGCTGCGACGCGCAGTAGCGTGGGGGAAATGGGCGTGACACTGCAAACGGTGACCGAGCTGCGGACGGGTGCGGTGGCCAAGCCGCCGCTGCTGCTCGAAGTGGACCTGTCGCGGGGGCTGGCAGAGGCACCGCCGAGCGATCCGGTCGCCGCGCTGCGCCGTCGGCACTCCCCGCTGCTGGCCGACGTCATCGAGGGGTTGCGTCGGGCGGCCACCGACGACGACGTCGTCGGAGCCGTGCTCCTTGTCGGCCCTGGACCGGCGTCTGCAGCGCACGCAGACGAGCTCGGCGCGGCCTTGGCGGCGTTGGGACGGTCCGGGACGATGACGGTCGCCTTCGCCGAGACCTTCGGCGAGCTCGGTCCGGGCACGGTCTCATACGCCCTGGCAGCGCACTGCGACGAGGTGTGGCTGCAACCGAGCGGCTCGGTCGGGCTGACCGGCGTGACGCTGGACGTGACCTTCCTGCGTGGGCTGCTGGACAAGGTCGACGCGGAGCCGATGATCGGGCAGCGGCACCAGTACAAGTCGGCGGCGGAGACGTTCACGCGCGACGCGATGTCCGAGCCGAACCGCGAGATGACGCAACGCCTGGCCGACTCGGTGGTGGAGCAGGTGCGCGGCACGCTGGTGCGACGACGCCGGCTCTTGGAGCCTGATGTGGTGGCGGCGATGGAGACCGCCCCGATGCACGCCGACGACGCGCTCTCGAGAGGTCTGGTCGACCATCTCGGGTATCGCGGCGAGCTGTATTCCGACCTCCGTCGCCGACTCGGCCGAGACGGTGCGCTCCGGCTGCAGTTCGCTCACAGGTACGCGAAGAAGCGGGCATCGCGTCCGACCGAGCGGGCACTCGCTCGACGGCAACCTGTGGTGGCCACGGTGCCGGTGCGCGGCAGCATCGTCGCAGGTCACAGCCGGCCGGGTGGGCTGCTCGGCCCCTTTGTGGGCTCGGACACCGTATGTGCCGCATTGGCCCGGCTGCACGATGACGCCGCCGTCAAAGCAGTCGTGCTGCGCGTCGACAGCCCCGGCGGATCGTACGTCGCGTCCGACGCCATCCGCGGCGCGCTGCTCGCCCTGCGCGCCACCGGCCGCCCGGTCATCGCGTCCATGGGCCAGCTTGCCGCCTCGGGCGGCTACTTCGTCTCGATGCCATGCGACCGGATCGTTTCCAGCGCCAGCACGCTGACCGGCTCTATCGGGGTGCTGGCCGGCAAGGTCGTCGTGCACGAGACACTGGCCCGCGTCGGCATCACCCGCGAGACGATCGGCTCCGGGCCGCAGGCCGAGATGTTCTCGACCAACCTGCGCTACAACGACGACCAGTGGCAACGGCTGCAGGTCTGGCTCGACGCGGTGTACGACGACTTCACCCGGAAGGCCGCGCATGACCGGGGCATGCCGCTGGCGGAGCTCGAGCCGCTCGCACGCGGGCGGGTGTGGACCGGTGCCGACGCCCACGAGCGTGGGCTCGTCGACGAGCTCGGCGGCCTTGAGCACGCGATCGGCGTTGCCTGTGAGCGGACCGGGCTGCGTCGACATCAGGTCCGGGTACGGCGTCCCCACCTCGGACTCAAGGACCGGATCCGCCCAGCAGAGTCGACCGCCTCCCCGGCAGCAGCCTCGGTCGTCCACGAGCAGCTCAGTCCGGCCGGGGAGCTGCTGCGCCTGCTCTACGAGACGCTCGGTGCCCCGCGGACCGGCGTGCTGTCGCTGCCCTGGGTCCTGCAGGTGCGCTGACCGCGCTCCCGCAAGGCGCCGACCGCCTGTGGATCAGCAACCACCCGTGGCAAGACGAGCAGGGGCGAAGTCCGTCCGTCCGGTCGGTGATCGGCGGCTTGTCGCGGGTCATGTCACTGCCGGAGACCACGGGCACCCGACTGAATCGGCCACGCCACATGGGTGTGGAAGGGCAAGGGACGTCCGTCGGATTGCGAACGTGTCCAACACTCTTGGGCTTACGCTTGACCGATACTAGTCACACCGTGAATAGTGGCCTGGTGTCCACGAGCCACTTGGTCCTGGGACTCCTCGCAAGGGGGGAGCGCCACGGCTACGACCTCAAGCGAGAACATGACCTGCGCTTCCCGAGCGCCCGACCGCTGGCGTACGGGCAGATCTACGCCACCTTGGAGCGCATGCAGCGCCAGGGACTCGTTGATGCGGTGTCCCGAGAACGCGTGGACGGCCCCGACCGCACCACGTTCCGGATGACCCGACAGGGCCGCAAAGAGCTGACCACGTGGCTGGCCGAGGTCGAGACACCGGCACCGTTCGTGACGAACCTTTTCGCCACCAAAGTGACCCTGGCGCTCCTGACCGGCGACGAAGGCGCCGCTGCCGACTACCTGCGCCGGCAACGGCAGGCCCACCTGGCCCGGATGCGGGACTACACGCGGGTCAAGACCGATCCCGAGTCGTCCCTCAGCCAAGTGCTGGCGGCTGACTACGCCCTGTCCCACCTTGATGCCGACCTGCGCTGGATGGAGACCGCGCTGGACCGGGTCACAGGCCTCACCGAGGAGATGCCATGACCGTCGCTGCTGCACTGCGTGCCGATTCCGACGCTGAGATGAACCGCTCACCACTGCTGTCCGCCCGTTCCGTCGTCGTCTCGTACGGGCGTACCCCGGCGCTGCGTGGCGTCACGATGAGCGTTGGAGGCGGCGAGATCGTGGCAGTGACCGGAGCGTCTGGCTCGGGCAAGTCGACACTGCTGCTGTGCCTCGCCGGCATCCTCAGGCCTGACGTCGGCGAAGTGCGCTTCGGCGACCGGGTGATCAGCGCCGAGAGCGAGGCGGCTCGGTCGCGCTTGCGACGCCGGGAGTTCGGAGTGCTGTTCCAGTTCGGCCAGTTGGTGCCCGAGCTCAGCGCGGTGGAGAACGTCGCGTTGCCGTTGCTGCTGTCAGGTGTCCGGCGACGCCCGGCGACGACCGCCGCACTGGAGTGGCTCGACAGGTTCGGGATCGCCGACCTCGCCGACTCGCGTCCGCCGCAGATGTCTGGTGGCCAGGGCCAGCGGGTGGCGGTCGCCCGCGCCATGGTCACTGAACCTGTGGTGGTCTTCGCCGACGAGCCGACCGGCGCCCTCGACACGCTTGCGGGTGAGCAGGTCCTCGCTCAACTGGTCCGCGTCACGCGCGAAGCCGGCACCACCGTCATCCTGGTCACCCACGACACCCGGGTCGCCGCGTACGCCGACCGCGAGGTCGTCATCCGTGACGGGATGCTCGACGAGGTCGCAACCGGCTCGAGCGACCGGCCCACCTCATGACGGCCTCACCCGGGCCGCGGGGTGCGACCCTGCTCCGGCTCGCGATCACCGGCGGGAGCGCGGATCGGATGCGGATCCTGTTGACCGCTATGGGTGCAGCAGCGGGCACACTCGCCCTTCTCGCTGCGGCCGCGGTGGTCAGCATCGGACCCTCCGACGGGCCGTACTCCAGCGATGTCCTGAACGAACGCGGGCTGCATCAAGGCGTCGTCATAGCGCTGATCCTGTTGTGCCTTCCGCTGCTGGTGTTCGTCGGGCAGTGCTCCCGGATCGGGGCGCCCGCGCGTGACCGTCGGTTGGCGGCCTTCCGGATGGCTGGCGCCACCCCCGCCGATGCGGTCAAGATCGCGGCTACCGAAACTGGCCTCGCTGCCGCGCTGGGTAGCCTTCTCGGCGCCGGGATGTATTTGAGTGGGCGGATACTGCTCGACCGGCCGCACCTAGACACCGTTACGGTGATGCGCGAGGCCCGCGAAAACTTGTTCGTGGGCGAACCAGTGACCGGGCCGGTGTGGAACCTGCCGACCGACGTCATCGCGCCGTGGTGGGTGATCGCAAGTGTCGTGATCGCCATCCCGATCGCGGCGGGTGTCCTCAGCGTGGTTGCGCTGCGACGCGTTGCCCTGACGCCGCAGGGAGTGATCCGGCGGCAGCCGCTGCGACCGCCCGCGGTCCTGCCGGCGATCCTGTTCGCTGCAGGCGCTGGCGGATTGGCTGCCTTCGAGGCAGTTGTTCAGGCCTTCGGACTAGATGGCTCGGTAAAGGCACTAGCCGCTATCGCTCTGCTTCTGCTTCTGTTATGCGGCGCGGGTCTATTGCTCGGAGGTGCAGCCATCGCCGCCGGGATCGGAGCTTTGCTCGCTCCTCGCGTCAACAATCCCGCATTGTTGATCGCCAGTCGGAGAATGATCGCCGCCCCCTACACAGCGAGCCGAGCCAGCACCGCAGTGCTGCTGGCCGTGCTCATCGGCGCGGTGGTCCAAGGTGTTCGAGAGAACTTTCTGCTGATCACCGATCCGAACGAAAGCTTCTACGCGGACACCTTCTCCTTGGTCGACGCCGTGCTTGCGCTCGCGATTGCGCTAGCCGCTGCTTCCCTCCTCGTCACCGCGGCCGAAAGCGTCGTCGAGCGGCGACACACCTTGGCCGCCCTCGCTGCCGCTGGCACCCCTCGTGGAGTGCTCGCCCGCGCGATCCTCGCGGAGACCCTCTTCCCACTGGTGCCGACCTGCCTGCTGGCCGCCGCGGCAGGATCGGTAGCCGTGCGCGGCGTGCTCGGCACCGAAGTCTCAGCCTTCGACAGCGGTGCGACCGTGCCGGTGCCGGTGCCGTGGACGGAGCTGGCGATACTCACCGGCGGGACTCTGGCCGTCACCGCCGCGGTCACCGCACTGGCGCTGCTGTTCCTGCGTCGTAGCACTGACATCACCGAGCTGCGTACCGCCGCTTAGTCACTGTGTGCTCGATGGGCGTGATCGGCCCTGACCGGCTCAGCCGCTTCCAATGGCACAGGGACGCTTCCAATGGATTCGAGCCTATTGGAAGTGCG
Source organism: Nocardioidaceae bacterium (assembly GCA_013696015.1). GTDB lineage: Bacteria > Actinomycetota > Actinomycetes > Propionibacteriales > Nocardioidaceae > JACCYJ01. Next base: position 5,603 of record JACCZI010000020.1, on the reverse strand, counting down.
CCTATCCCAAGTGAACATGGGAGAGAGACACGAGATCGCCGGCACGTCGAGGGGCGCTCGACCTCCGGGCGAACCGCGTGCCCGCCACACCTCAGTCGACGCAGAACTCGTTGCCCTCGGGATCGGCCATCACGATGCAGAACTCGCTCAGCATCTCCGGCTCCACCCGACGCAGCACGGTGGCGCCCAGACCGGTGAGGCGCGCCGACTCCGCCTCGATCGTCCGGCGCCGCTCGTCGCCCTGTAACCCGACAGCGACGTGGATGTCGAGGTGCATCCGGTTCTTGGCCGTCTTGCCCTCCGGCACCCGCTGGAAGAACAGCCGCGGCCGGATGCCCTCGGGGTCGATCACGGCTGCCCGGCTGTCTCGTTCCTCCTCCGGGACGCCCATCTGCTCCAGCAGCTGGTCCCACGACTCGAAGCCGTCCGGCGGTGTCTGCTCCTGGTAGCCGATCGCGGCGGCCCAGAACGCGGCCTGTGCCGCCGGGTCGGCGCAGTCGAAGGTGACCTGTAGCAGTGGTCCCATGCTCACTCCTCCAAGTTCGCGGGGCGACGTGTCTTCGGCAGTCGGGAGACGACGTAGTCGTACGAGGCGTCGATGAGCTCGCGAACCTCGTCGTCGTCGACGGCGCCACTGGTGCGCACGGTGTTCCAGCCGGACCGGCCGATGTAGGGCATCACGCTGACGTCATCGGGGAACCGCTGCAGTAGCTCGTCGGCCTCGTCGCGGGTGAGCCCGCACTTGAGGCCGATCGAGCTACCGTCACCGGAGCCGAGGAACGCGAAGATCTTGTCGCCCACCTTGGCGACAAGATCGCCCTCCCACGGCTCGTCCTGCCAGGCACCGGGCTTGGCCAAGGCGTACGACAGCGTGTCGGACCGGTCGCTCATGTCTCGCCTCCCGAGGCGTGTCCGTCGAGGTAGGCGCACACAAGTCCGCCGAGCGACGGCAGGTGGTAGCCGCCCTCTTGCACCACCACACTCGGCAAACCCAGCTGGCCAAGCATGCGACCCGCCGTACGGTATCCGTCGGCGCTGACAAGCAGCGGGCTCTCCGGGTCGTCGGCAGCGGCATCGACCCCGAGCGACACCACGACGGCCTCCGCTGCGAAGGTTGCGATGCTGTCGACGAGCCGGGTCACGGCCTCGCACCACACGGCGTCGGCCGAACCGGGTGGCAGCGGCTCGTTACGGGTCGTACCCGCCCCCTCTCCGCTGCCTGTCTCGTCGGCGAAGCCCACGACGTGGGGGAACCACCCGGCAGCCGGATCGACGTGGACCGAGCCGTAGAAGACGTCGCCACGCTCGTAGAAGATCGCCGCGGTCCCGTTCCCGTGATGGGCGTCGAGGTCGATGACCGCAACCTTGCCGGCTCCGTGATCGCAGAATCGTTGCGCAGCCAGAGCCGCGTTGTTGAGGTAGCAGGATCCGCCGTACGCCTCCCGGGTGACGTGATGTCCCGGCGGCCGGCACAAGGCGTACGCGGCCTGCGTACCGTGACGGACGAGGTCCACGGCGGTCAGTGCGCAGTCCACCGCCGCCCGCGCGGCCGGGTAGGTGCCAGGGCCGACCAACGTCATCGTGTCGTAGCAGAACTGCCCCGCCCGGGCGTGCACCGCCGCCGCCCGGTGGACCGGCAGCGGCCCGAGCATCCCCGTCGTCGGGAAGAAGTACGGGACCACGCGGTCTTGGCCGGGATCCTCGGCGAACCCGGCGGCGATCCACTCGGCGTGGACGTCTCGCAGGTGCGTCAAAAGTCTCGGATCGTGGACGGGGGTGCTGGTGACGGGGGTGCGGGCGGCCGGCGCGTCGGCGGCGACGTCATGGCGAACGGCCTTGACCAGCTCGTGCCCGGCGGCAGCGAGCGCGTCGCGGATCACCTCGACCCGCTCCGGCACCTCGGTCCCGGGGGTGCTGACGCCCACCCAGACCTCGCCGCCCGGCTCGTGGAGCAGGGTGTCCGGGGACCAAACGGCGGGCATAGCAGGCACGTTCGTCAGGATGCCAGCGTTGGGGCAGGATGCCCACATGCCTCGTGCCGCCGACCTGGGGATCAGGATCGGGTTCCTCGAGCCGGGCCCGACCGGCTCCGTGCTCGATGTGTCAGGCGTTGGGCTGGGCCATGCAACTGTCCACCGCGACGAGTCGGATCCGCCTCGGGGACGCGGCCGCGCCCGTACCGGCGTCACGGTGCTGGTCGTCGCCGAGGATGCGTTCGAACGGCTCGTTCCCGCGGGTGGTGCGGTGCTCAACGGCGCCGGCGAGTGCACCGGCTTCATCACCGCCGGCGAGTGGGGGACGCTCGAGACGCCGGTGTTCTTGACCTCGACCCTGCAGGTCGGACGGGTGTACGACGCCGCGGTCGAGCTGATGATGGAACGCCACCCCAGCGTCGCCGACGACTTCATCATCCCCGTGGTCGCGGAGTGCGACGACTCGTACCTCAACGACGCCCGGCGCATGCAGGTGGACCGCGGCGACGTGGCGACGGCGTGGGAGCAGGCGCTGGCCTCCCGCGGCAGCAGCGACCCGCCCGTGGAGGGCAGCGTCGGGTCCGGCACCGGCATGTCGTGCCTGGGCTTCAAGGGTGGCATCGGCACCGCCTCGCGGGTCACGCCAGAAGGTCACACCGTCGGCGTGCTGCTGATGACCAACTTCGGTGACCGGCGTCGGCTCACCGTCGATGGCGTCCCCGTCGGACGGCTGTTGCCGGTCGACCCCGCCCCGGAGCGGCCCCCGGCCGGCTCGTGCATCGGCGTGGTGGTCACCGACGCCGCAGTTGACGGGTTCGGCTGCTCCCGGCTCGCCCGCCGGGTCGGGCTCGGGCTGGCGCGTACCGGGTCGGTCGCGTACCACGGCAGCGGTGAGATCTTCCTCGCGGCCGCCACTGGTCTGCGGTCGGACCGCAACGGTGCCTACGAGGTGTCCGCCTCGGTGTCCGGGCGGGCCCTCGACCCGCTCTTCGAGGCGGTGGTCGAGGCCAGTGAGGAAGCCGTGCTGAACTCGATGCTGGCCTCCCCCACCGTTGTCGGTCGAGACGACCACCGACGCGAGGGCCTGCCGCCCGACGAAGTGGTCAGGCTGCTGCGCGACCACGGGCGGCTGACGTGACCGGCGGGCAGCACGAGGCTCGGATCCCGATGCCAGACGGAGTCGAACTCGCCGCCACGCTGTACCTCCCAGACGACTCCGGCGGCCCGCAACCGTGCCTGTTGGAGGCGCTGCCATACCGCAAGGACGACCTGACGAGCTCGTACGCCAGCGAGTACGTGCGCCTGCGCGACGAGTATGGGTATGCCGTGTGCCGACTCGACCTGCGCGGCACCGGCTCGTCCGGCGGGGACGCCACCGACGAGTACCCCGCCCGCGAACAGGCCGACCTCGCCCTGGTAATCGCGTGGCTCGCCGACCAGCCCTGGTGCAACGGCAACGTCGGGATGTGGGGGACGTCCTACTCAGGTTTCAACTCGCTACAGATGGCCTGTGAGCAGCCGCCGGCGCTGAAGGCCGTCGTCGCGATCTACGCCACCGACGACCGGTGGACCGACGACGTGCACTGGCGCGGCGGCGCCCTGAAGGTCGCCGACCTGGTCGACTACTGCCATTACATGACGCCGATGAACGCCCTGCCTCCGGTCCCGGCGTTGTGGGGTGAGGGGTGGCGCGAGGAATGGCGGCGCCGGATCGACAGCCACGAACCCTGGCTGCTGACGTGGCTCGACGAACAGACCGATGGGCCGTACTGGCGACACGGTTCCGTCGCGCCGGCGTACGACCGGATGGAATGTGCGGTGATGATCGTCGCCGGCTGGGCCGACGGCTACCGCAACAACTCGTTCCGGACCGTCGCGGCGCTGCGGGAGGCCGGCGTGCCGCACCGGCTGCTGGCCGGGCCCTGGGCGCATGCCGCGACACATTCCGCGATCCCCGGCCCGCGGATCGACCTGGTGCCGGAGATGGTGGCGTGGTGGGACCGCTGGCTGCGCGGTGCAGAGGACGGCGGCGTCGACGACGGGCTGGCCGGGCGACCGAGCTCGACGGTGTTCGTGCGTCGCTCCACGCCGCCCGAGCCGGACCTCGACTTCTCCGAGGGCCACTGGATCCGCGAGGAGTGGCCGTGCCTCAGGGTGTCCCAGCGGTCGATGCCGCTGGAAGCCCGGAGTCCGTATGCGGTGCGCGCCGACACCGGAGTGGCCGCGTGGATCGACTGCGCCGGTCATCTGCCCTGGGGCTTGAGCACCGACCAACGCTTCGACGACGTCGCGTCGCTGCGGTGGGAGTGGGACGGTGAGGAGCAGGTGCTGCTCGGCTACCCGGTGCTGCGGCTCCGCCTCAGCGTCGACCGGCCCGTGGCGTACGTGTCGGCAAAGCTGTGCGATGTCTTCGCCGACGGCACGTCGGCACTGATCGCCCGGGGCTCGCTGAACCTCGGCTACCGCAAGTCGCGGACCTCGCCGTCGCCGCTCGAGCCCGGTCGGGAGTACGACGTCGAGGTCACGCTGGACGCCTGTGCATACGAGCTGGCCTCCGGGCAACGGCTACGGCTGTCGGTCGCAGGTGCCGACTGGCCGAACACCGCGGCGCCGCCCGGACCTGTGACGTTGACGGTGCGCGGCGGGGAGCTCGTGCTGCCGACGTGGTCCGGACCGTCGCCGTACGAGGCGCCGTCGCTGCGGCCCGGCGGGCCGTCAGGTGAGGACGCCAGCGGCGTCGACTGGCGCATCGAGCGGGACGTGCTGCGTCGCCAAACGGCCTGTGTCGTCGACCACGCCACGTCCTACGGGGTGCCGTACGGCGGAGACGCGAGCGAGCATTACACCGGGAGGGTCAGCGTGGACACGCGCACGTTCGAGCAGCGCGCGACGGCGGAGGCGCGCTACGCGATCAAGTGGCCCGAGGTGAGCGTGTCGACCCGCAGCACCCTCGATGTCAGCATCGGCGCCGACAGCTACGACGCGGTGATCAAGCTCGAGGTGTGCGAAGGCGATGACCTGCTGACCGAGCGCCGCTGGCAGCGCCGCATCCCCCGCCTCCCCTGACCATCCGCGGGTTCCCGCCCGACCATCCGCGGGTTCCCGCCCGACCAGTCCGTCAGGTGCGGCTGCCCGCCCGAGGTCGCGTGCTCAGCCGTGTCAGGGCCATGGCCATCCCCCAGGGTCCGATCACCCATATCGGCCAGAAGTAGAGCACGTGCCCAGAGCCGAGCGAGGTCGCGGCCCAGACCACGAGGCAGACGACGGAGATCAGCAACCAGCCGCGCCAACGCTGACGCGACGCAGCGCAGCTCCCCACTGGCACCGTCACCGGTTGTCGAAACGGCTGAGCATCCACAGCAGTCCGCGCCGGCAGATCGGCGAACAACCGCTCCAGGTCCGACTGCGTTACGGCCCGATAGGCGGCATCTACCCGTTCGTTGAACTCGTCGAGGCTCAGCCTGCCAAGGGCGTGGTGCTGGCCGAGAACCGAGACCGCCTCACCACGGTCAGCGTCGGAAAGTCGAAGGTCTGAGATGGTCGGCATGTTGCTCCTGTCAGCTGTCCGAGGGTGACTCCACTACCCTCCACAGTGGGATGTGGCTACTGTCAGACAGCAGATACCCTCCA
>JACCZI010000088.1 GCA_013696015.1 Nocardioidaceae bacterium | reverse complement strand
AAAGAAGGGGACGAGCTCCAAGACCTGTCCGGAGACGACGACGTCGACGCTGTTGCTGCGCAACGGAAGCAGGTACGGCTTTTTCATCACCACGTCTACGTTCTTGCCGTCGACCACGTCGACTCCGACAATCTGGCAATCGTGGTCGCGCAGCAAGTCCCGATGCGTGGCGGTCTGTTTCCCTGTCGTCCGGGATCCGAAGTCAACCACGGTGTAGTGGCGGTTCCTCGGCAGGTAGGTCTCGATGACCCGCGCCATCTGTGCGTGGGCTGATGCGTGCAACGGTCTCCCCGACGTCGTGGCTCGGCGCAGCCATGCTAGTGGCTGACGGCGAGGTTAAGCGTCGCGGCGGCCGTCGTCTCTGACGTCGCCCTCGGTCTCGATGCGTTCGCGGCGAACGTCTGTGCTGACCGTCTCGTCTTCCGTGTACTCCTCCCTGGCGAGGCGCACTCGTTCGACAGGCTCTGCGGTCTTTTCCAGGACGGGCCGTTCCTCGTTGAGCACGACCTCGGTCCCGACAGCATCCGCGTCTGCCAACGAGCCGTCGTCGTCGCCCTCGACCGGGTCATGCTCGATGATGACCTTTTCGCGTCGCACTGGCACCGTTTGCGTGACGTACTCGGTCTCGACGATCTTGCGCAGGCGCGCCCGACCGACCGGCCTCGACTCGGTGCCTGCGACCCGTACTCGCTCCTCCGACAGTGTCATCGCGTCGTCGCTCGTCGCACTGGTCGCGGCGTACGTCTGCGGCTGGGCCTGCGACGTCGTCGGGGTTGCTGGCCGGGGGCTGGTCGGCGTCGGCGCATCGCTGTGTTGCCCGGTCATCACGGGCTCGTCGGTCGCCGTCGTGTAGTCGATGCCGTAGTACTCGTAGAGCCCGGACTCCTGCTCGGGCGTGAGGTGCCCACTGTCATCACCGATGTTGGGTGCGTTCTTTACCTGGTCCTTGGGGTGGGCAACCATCAGCCGGTCCCCCGAGAACGACGCGTTGATCAGCGGTACGAAGCTCTCGCTCGTGCCGAACAGACCGGTGTTGACCGTGGCCCACGCGGGTTCGTCGGTCTGGTCGTCGAGAAACACCTGGCGGACCTTGCCGATCTTCTCGCCATCACTGCCGTACGCCTCGCAGTCGACGGCTTGCAGCGCCTCATCAGGGGTCATCTCACTACCTCCCGCTATGGACGGTTCGAGCGACCGTCATGCCGAGATGTACCCCGTAAGCCTGGAGGTGATGCCTAGCGGCGCAAAGGTTGAGTCCCGTCGCCGACCCTGGACTGACGGAACGCCACCGCTTGTCGCCTCTGCTCCTACCGCTCGGGCGTGGCATCCAGGTCGTGGCCGTTGTGGACGCCAGGCTGGGTCCGTCCGAAGATCGTCATCGAGCCGAGGGCAAGACGGGCGTGAGCAAGCACTCTGAGCGGCTGGAGCACGGTTTCCACGTCTTGGACACCGTGGTCGGATCGGTTGTCATTCTCTGCCTGCTCGTCTGGCTGTTCCTCGGCGCGTGGCCCGTCTTCGCTGCATTGCTGCTCGCGGTCGGGATCGTCGCTGCCTGCCTCGGGCTAGCGTACGCGATCGGCTGGCTGCTCGAGAGGATGCGTCGGCCCAGAACGATCGCCCACTAGCACCGGGCTGCCGCCTGGTCGGTGGGTTTGGTCAGCCGCTTCTTCCGGACACTCCGGGCGGGTTTCGTGCCCGGCCTGGAGCGGTTAGGTTGCCCGGTGAAAGGAGGAGCCGCAATGCCACCCAACTTGGCCGCCCTCGGGGCCGAACGCGACCGCATTCGTGCCCAGCACAACCGCCCCGCTGGCCTGAGGCCGGCCTCCTCGGCTCGCGGAATACATCACACCGCTCTCGTCAGCAGCGACGTCGAACGCACCGTTCGCTTCTACCAGGACGTGCTCGAGTTCCCTCTGACCGAACTGATCGAGAACCGGGACTACCCCGGGTCGTCTCACTTCTTCTTTGACGTCGGCAACGGCAACCTGCTCGCGTTCTTCGACTTCCCGGGCCTCGACCTCGGGCCGTACGCCGAGGTCCTTGGCGGCCTTCACCACATCGCCATCTCCGTCGAACCCGAGCGATGGAGACATCTGGTCGGCAACCTCGAGCAGGGCGGCGTCGAGCACGTCGTCCACAGCGACACCTCGGTCTACTTCAAGGACCCCGACGGAGCTCGGCTCGAATTGATTCATGATCCGCTCGGTGAGATGTACGGAACCCAGGTCTTGTGAGCTCGCTTGGGCATCCGACGTGAGCCAGCCCGGCGTCTACTTCACCTATGAGGCCATGCCCGGCCGCGTGGTGTTCGGCGTCGGTGCCGCCCGCACCCGCATCGCCGAGGAGCTCGACCGGCTGGGGGCCAGGCGTCTCCTGCTGCTGGCTGGAGAACGCGAAGAGTCACGTGCCCGCGACATCACCCGGGAGGTGGCTGATCGCGTCGCTGGCGTCTTCAGCGGCGTTCGACCGCACGTGCCGATTGAGGTCGCCGACCAAGCATGTGCCCGCGCCGCCAGTGCGGGCGCCGACGCCCTGCTCAGTGTCGGCGGAGGGTCGACAACCGGTACCGCGAAGGCGGTTGCCCTGACAACGGGATTGCCCGTGGTCGCTGTCCCCACGACGTACGCCGGCTCCGAGATGACCCCGGTGTGGGGGCTGACCGCGGGCGGGCGCAAGACCACTGGTACCGACCGGGCCGTGCTGCCCCGGGTCGTGATCTATGACCCAGAGCTCACCGCCTCCCTGCCTCCCGGACTGTCAGCAGTCAGCGGACTCAACGCCATGGCGCACTGTGTGGAGGCGTTCTGGGCCCCGGGCCGGAACCCCATCAGCAGCCTGCTGGGCGAAGCGGCCATCCGGGCTTTGAAGACAGCACTGCCCCTCGTGGTCGCGGACGGCGCGGATATCGGCGCACGGAGTGACGCGCTCTACGGTGCTTACCTTGCGGGGTCAGCCTTCGCAGTTGCCGGGTCGGGTCTGCATCACAAGATCTGCCACGTCCTCGGCGGAGCCTTCGATCTGCCCCATGCGGAGACGCATGCGGTCGTTCTGCCGTACGTACTCGCGTTCAACGCGGCGTCGG
>JACCZI010000080.1 GCA_013696015.1 Nocardioidaceae bacterium | reverse complement strand
GCCAAGCCGGTCGAGGAGTTCCCGATCTTCGTCGACTACGAGCCCGACGCGTACGCCGCCGTCGAGTCCGTCGTACGCGACGACCTGGCCGAGGCGCTCACGATCCCCAGCAAGGGGGAGCGAGAGGCGAAGCTCGACGCGCTGAAGGCGACGGCGCTCGAGAAGCTCCGCTCCGACTTCGAAGGCCGCGAGAAGGAGCTTGGTGCTGCCATCCGATCGTTGACCAAGGCGCTGGTGCGCGAGCGGGTGCTGCGCGACCAGGTACGCATCGACGGTCGCGGCCTGGTCGACATCCGCACGCTCTCGGCGGAAGTCGGGCCGATCCCCCGGGTCCACGGCTCGGCGCTGTTCGAGCGCGGCGAGACGCAGATCCTCGGCGTCACGACGCTCAACATGTTGGGTCTGGTGCAAAAGCTCGACACGCTTTCGCCCGAGACGAGTCGGCGCTACATGCACAACTACAACTTTCCGCCGTACTCCACGGGTGAGACCGGTCGGGTCGGTTCGCCGAAGCGGCGCGAGATCGGCCATGGTGCCCTTGCAGGTCGGGCGTTGCTGCCTGTGCTGCCGACGCGCGAGGAGTTCCCGTACGCGATCCGGCAGGTGTCGGAGGCGCTCGGGTCCAACGGCTCGACGTCGATGGGCTCGGTGTGCGCGTCGACGATGGCGCTGCTCAACGCCGGTGTGCCGCTGCGCGCCCCGGTTGCCGGCATCGCGATGGGGCTGATCTCCGGCCATGTCGACGGCGAGCCGGAGTACGTCACGCTAACCGACATCCTCGGCGCCGAGGACGCGTACGGCGACATGGACTTCAAGGTCGCCGGCACGCGTGACTTCGTCACCGCCCTGCAGCTCGACACCAAGCTCGACGGCATCCCTGCGTCGGTGCTTGGCGCCGCGCTCCAGCAGGCACGGGACGCCCGCATGACCATCCTGGACGTGATGGCGCAGGCCATCGACGGCCCGGACGAGATGTCGCAGTACGCGCCGCGGATCATCACAATGCGGGTGCCGGTCGACAAGATCGGTGAGGTGATCGGCCCGAAGGGCAAGATCATCAACCAGATCCAGGACGACACCGGTGCGCAGATCAGCATCGAGGACGACGGCACGATCTACGTCGGGGCCGAAAACGGCGAGGCTGCAGAGGCGGCGCGGGCGCAGATCAACGCGATCGCGAACCCCACCATGCCAGAGGTGGGAGAGCGATACCTGGGCACGGTGGTCAAGACGACGAACTTCGGCGCGTTCATATCGTTGCTGCCCGGCAAGGACGGGCTGCTGCACATCTCGAAGCTGCGGGCGCTGGCCGGCGGCAGGCGGGTCGAGGCGGTCGAGGACGTCGTCAGCGTGGGTCAGAAGGTCCAGGTCGAGATCGCCGAGATCGACGACCGCGGCAAGCTGTCGCTGCGGCCGGTGGTGGAGGAGGAGGAGGCGGCCGTGCCGGCAGCCACTGCCCCGGCCGAGTGAGCGTCCGCCGGCTGCACGCTGCGCAGAAGGTCGATTCCACCCGTACGCTGCTCGCGGACGACTCCGGCGGCCTGGTCCGCCGGAGCGTCCTGCCGGGCGGGCTGAGGGTGATCACCGAGGCGATGCCCGGCGTCCGGTCGGCAGCACTCGGGGTCTGGGTGGACGTCGGCTCGCGCGACGAGGGTCCGTCGTTGGTCGGCAGCTCGCACTTCCTTGAGCATCTGCTCTTCAAGGGCACGGCGAGACGTTCGGCACGCGACATCTCCGAGGCGCTGGAGGCCGTCGGCGGTGAGATGAACGCGTTCACCACCAAGGAGTACACCTGCTACCACGCCCGCGTCCTCGACGTCGACCTGCCCCTGGCGATCGAGACCATCGCGGACATGGTGACCAGCTCGCTCCTCGCCGGCGGTGACGTCGAGTCCGAGCGCAACGTGATCCTCGAAGAGATCGCGATGAACGACGACGATCCCGACGACGTGGTGCACAACCTGATCGCTTCCCGGGTTTGGGGGGATTCGCCGCTAGGACGGCCGATCGCCGGCAGCCCGAAGTCGATCCGCGAGCTGAGCCGCATGCAGATCGCCGGCTACTACCGGCGGCGTTACCGGCCCGAGGCGATCGTGGTGGCGGCCGCAGGCAACGTCGACCACCGCGCGGTCGTGCGTGCGGTGCGCTCGGCATTCGGCGCGGCTGGGTTTCTCGACGATGACTCCGCCACACCGAAGGCGCCCCGCGAGGGAGGTCGTACGGCGGCGTTCCGGCTCGGGACCAGCGTCGTCACCCGGCCGACCGAGCAGGCCAACCTGGTGCTCGCGTTGCCCGGCCTGCGCCGCAGCGACGAACGTCGTCATGCGGCCGGCGTGCTGAACGCCGCCCTCGGAGGTGGGATGTCGTCTCGACTGTTCCAGGAGGTGCGCGAAAAGCGCGGTCTGGCCTATGCCGTCTACTCGTACGCCTCCAACTACGCCGACGCCGGGATGGTCGGGATCTACGCCGGCTGCGCCCCGGCGAAGGTCGACGACGTGCTGGCTCTGGTGCGCGAGGAGCTGATGCAGGTGGCCAGCCAT
>JACCZI010000078.1 GCA_013696015.1 Nocardioidaceae bacterium | reverse complement strand
ACGTTGACCCGAAGGCACAGACGGTGGGGCTCGAGAACGGGGAGACACTGCGCTACGACTACCTGATCCTGGCCACCGGCGTAACGACCAACTACTTCGGTGTGCCCGGCGCCGCCGAGCACTCCTTTGCGCTCTACACCAGGGCCGAGGCGCTCGCCATGCGCGACCGGCTCTTCGCCCGCCTGGAGGAGGTGGCGACCAACCGGCCGGCAGCCGGGATCAGCGTCGTGATCGTGGGCGGTGGGCCGACCGGTGTCGAGATGGCGGGGTCGCTCTCCGAGCTGCGAAACGTCGCGCAATCGGTCTTCTACCCGGAGCTCGACCCGGATCGGACCCGCATTGTGCTGGTCGAGATGGCCGAGCACCTGCTCACCCCGTTCATCCCCCGGCTGCGGAAGTACACAGCCCGCACGCTGGCCAAGCGTGGTGTGGAGCTGCGGCTCTCGACGACGGTGAAGGAGGTGCGCGGCGACGGGGTGATCGTCAACGACGGGGAGTTCATCCTCGCGGACCTGGTCATCTGGGCCAGCGGCATCAAGGCGGCCGATGTCGTGTCCGGCTGGGGTTTCCCGCAGGGCAAGGGTGGCCGTATCGAGGTCGACGACGGGCTATGCGTCAAAGGGTTCGACAACGTCTTCGCGGTCGGCGACATCGCGCTCACGCCGCTACCCCAGGTGGCCCAGCCGGCCTTGCAGGGTGGCAAGCATGCCGGCCGCCAGATCGCCGCGCTGGTGTCTGGAGAGCCCACCAAGCCGTTCAACTACTGGGACAAGGGCATTCTTGCCGTAATCGGCCGCAGCTCCGGCGTGGCGCAGATCAAGCATGTGCCGGGTTTCGCGGGCCTGCCGGCCTGGTTGGTCTGGATCTTCATCCACATCGTCTACCTGCTCGACAACCGCAACCGGTTCTCGACACTGGTCAACCTGTCGGTGCGGTACATCTTCTGGCGGCGCCACCCCGTCGCGATCGTCGGCGAGGTCCCGACGCCCGCGGGTCAGGCTCCCACCCAGAGCACCTCGACGTCGTAGGCACGGATCTGTGGGTCAGCGGTGAGCCGCGCCCCCTCGAGCCCGGCCTGGGTGATCAGCAGCCGGTCGAACGGGTCTCGGTGGTGGTCGGGCAGATTTGCCACAGCGAGCGTGTGCGCAAGCTCGACGGCCATCGGTGTCACGCCACTGGATGACAACCGCTTCGGCACATAGGTCGCCGGTGGTTCGGGGAGTTGCAGCCTGCCGATCCGGTGCTTGATCGCGATCTCCCAAGTGCTGGACGCAGAAAGCAGCAGCTCATGCGTCCGTTCTCGAGCCGCGGCAATTCAGCGCTGACCCGCCCGGGGTCCTGCTGGAGCCAGAGCCCACACCTGCGTGTGGAGAAGCAGTCTCACGTCTCAAACGCCCGCTGGATGTCGTCGGGCAACGGCGCATTGAAGTCGTCCGGTACCTCGAACCGACCGGTGTCCAGGCCGAACCGTCGTTGCTTGCCGCCCCGCGAGTGTGGACTAAGTCAATGACTAAGTCAGAGTAGTCGCGCGTCCGAATGGGGGCCCAGGCCGAAGAGCGGTCGGCACGGCGCGAGGCCACTGACGGTGATGCCGGCTGACTGCTGGCTGCCGATCCAAGACTCGCGGGTGAGACGCAGGTGGACCATGACGTCCACACCGTCGCCCCGCCGGTCCAGGGTCTCGCCGTTGGGGCGATAACCGAGAGATCGCGAGACACCCAGCGAGGCATCGTTGTCCTGCCAGGCGGAAGTGATGGCGGCCCGCGCCTCCAGCGGTCCGAAGGCCAACGACAACACCGCCTGGCGCATTCGCTTCCCATGCCCCAGGCCGCGTCTCGCCGGCACGAGGAACGACGCCGTGTCCACGGTGCGCAACCGGACGAAGTCGTTGCCCTCCAGCTCTTGGACACCGATCGGCACACCATCGGCGAGGACGACGAAGCTGAGACGCCATTCCTCCGGTTTCCAGGTGCCGTACGCCTTCCAGTACCCCTGATGCACGACGATGCCGCGGCCGATGCGCTCGCTCGCTATGTCGTACCGGGTGGCGGCCGGGTTGAGCTCCACGTCGTCGGGCAGCAACTCCGCAATGACCACCTGATCGGCTTC
>JACCZI010000077.1 GCA_013696015.1 Nocardioidaceae bacterium | reverse complement strand
CCGGCGGCGGCTGGGGAGCCCAGCTGAGCGCCCACCGCAGCCAGCTTCACCCGGTCCCCGACGGGCTCGGCGACGAACAGGCGGTGCTGGTCGAGCCGCTCGCTTGCGCCGTGCACACCGCGCTGCGTTCCCTTGTCGCGCGCGGAGCCCACGTGCTGGTCAGCGGCGCAGGGGCCGTCGGCTTGTTCACAACGCTGGCGCTTCGCGAGCTCACGTCCGCCGGTGACATCACCGTCGTCGCCAAGCACGGCTTGCAGGCCGAGCTCGCGCGAAGTTTCGGGGCGACCGAGGTGCTCCCCCCGGCGCAGGTGCTACGGGGTGTCCGGCGAGCCACCCGGGCACTCTCGGTCACTCCCGACTTCAGCCGACCCTTCCTGCTCGGCGGGGTCGACGTCGCCATCGATGCGGTCGGCTCACGGGAGTCGCTGGAAACCTGTCTGCACGCCACCCGGGCCGGTGGTCGGGTGGTGCTGTCCGGCATGCCGGCGGCGGTCGACCTGTCCGCCGCGTGGTTTCGAGAGCTCGAGCTGCTGGGTGCCTACGCGTCGGCGGCGCGTGAGCCGGCCGCCGACGGCCGCCCCGCGTTCGACCTCGCCCTCGAGCTGGCTGGCAGCTCCGGTGTCGCGGCGCTGCCGGTGGCGCCGTACCCACTCCACCGCTGGCGTGAAGCGCTCGACCACGCGCACTCCGCCGGCAGGCTGGGGACCGCCAAAGTCGTCTTCGACCCGAGGAGCACCAGGTGAGCCGTCCAGGGTTCGTACTGGAAGTCGATGACCGGACCCCGCCTCTCGTCGTGCACGAGGGCGAAGGTTTCCGGCTCGAGCAGTTCCCGCTCGGGACCCGCGTGATCTACGCGCCTGAGTCGCTGCCGGGCATCGACGACGTCGAGGCGGTGATCACCAAGGCGTTGCTGGAGCCTGAGGACTCGGAGCCGTTGCCGGCGCTGCTCCAGCCCGGTATGCGGTTGACGATCGCCTTCGACGACATCTCACTGCCGCTGCCGCCGATGCGCGGTCCGGACGTACGTCAACGCATCATCGAACAGGTGTTGACGTACGCCGCCGACGCCGGTGTCGACGACGTCGAGCTGATCTCGGCCAATGCGCTGCATCGGCGGCTCACGGCCGCGGAGCTGAAGGCGATCGTGGGGGAGCGGGTCTTCCGGTCGTTCTTCCCCCAGGGCAAGCTGACCAACCACGACGCCGAGGACCGGGCAAACCTCTTGCACGTCGGACTGACCGAGGACGGCGAGGACGTCGAGATCAACCGCCGTGCCGCCGAGTCCGACTTGCTGGTCTACGTCAACATCAACCTCGTCGCGATGGACGGGGGACACAAGTCGGTCCCAATCGGCCTCGCCTCCTACAAGAGCCTGCGCCACCACCACAACAGCAAGACGATGCTGCGGTCCCACTCGTTCATGGACCACGAGAAGTCGCACCTGCACCATTCCGCCAAGCGGATGGGCCGGATGCTCGCCGACCACCTGCGGATTTTCACCATCGAGACGACGCTCAACAACGACGTCTTCCCCGCGCCGTACGACTTCTTGCTGAAGCGGGAGTGGGAGTGGAGCTTGCGCGACCAGGCGACCGTCCTCGGTGCGCGGCGAGCACTCTCGGTGGCGCCGGGCAAGCTGCGGCACAAGGTCTTCCAGGGCCTGCGCGCGCCCTACGGCGTCACCGGTGTGCACGCAGGCGAGACCGAGGCCGTGCACGCGAAGACACTCGCGAACGTGCACCGTCAGCAGCGAGTCGACGTCGAGGGCCAGTCCGACGTGTTGGTGCTCGGCGTGCCCTACCTCGGGCCGTACAACGTCAACTCGGTGATGAATCCCATCCTGGCAACGTGTATGGGCCTCGGCTACTTCTTCAACTCCTACCGCGGTTCGCCGGTGGTGCGTCGCGGTGGAGCGGTGATCCTCTACCACCCGGTCGAGCCGGTGTTCAGCCAACTGCATCACCCGAGCTACGTCGACTTCTTCGAGGAGGTACTCGCCGAGTCGACCGACCCGGCGGTGATCGAGGCGAAGTACGAGGAGGCGTACGCCACCGACCCGTGGTACGTGCACCTGTACCGGACCTCGCACGCTTACCACGGCGTGCACCCGTTCTACATGTGGTACTGGGCGGCGCACGCTATGGATCATGTCGGCGATGTCGTCTGGGTCGGTGCCGATCGATCCGCCGTCCAGCGGATGGGCTTTCGAGCCGCGTCGACGCTGGCTGACGCACTGGAGATGGTGTCCGGGACGGTCGGGCGCTCGCCGTCGATCAGCTACCTTCACAACCCGCCGCATCTGCTGGCGGACGTCCACGCATGAACAATCTGGTGCGCGGCGGTGTCGACGACGTCCGGCTGGTGGCGCGCGGCTGGCGGTGGGGCCGACGGCCGCTCGTGCCCCGGTCGGCCGAGCCGTACGTGCCGGTCAAGGAGCAGACCGTCTTTCCGACCGCCTGGTCGCGACGACCCGCGGCGCGTGCGGTCCGTGAGGTGGTGCAGACGGCGGGCCTAGCGCCCCTGTTCCGGTCACAGGTGCGCCCGCACGTCGAGGGGCTGGACGTGCTGGATCGCGTCGAACCTCCCGTGCTGTTCGTCGCCAACCACGCCTCACACCTCGACACTCCGCTGCTCTTGTGCTCGCTGCCGACGCCCTGGCGGCGTACCACGGCGGTCGCGGCTGCCGCGGACTACTTCTTCGACACCTGGTGGCGGGCGGTCGGCTCCGCACTGGCGTTCAATACCTTCCCGATCGAGCGCCGCGGCGGTGCGCTGTCCGCCACACCGGGCGATCTGCTGCGGGAGGGATGGAGTCTCGTCGTCTTTCCCGAGGGCACCCGCTCGTCCGACGGGTGGGTGGGCACGTTCCGCGGCGGCGCGGCGCGGCTGGCGACGGAGTACGGCGTCCCGGTCGTGCCGGTGGTGCATCGCGGGACTTTCGCGGCGATGCCACGCGGTCAGGGCTGGCCGAGCCCGGGACGCAAGCCGGTCACTGTGCGGTTCGGCGAGCCGCTGCGCGCCCGAGACGACGAGACCGCAAGTGAGTTCGGGGTGCGGATCCGTGCGGCGGTCGCCACGCTGCTCGACGAGGACGCGACGACGTGGTGGGAGGCGAGGTGCCGGATCGCAAACGAGACGACGCCAGACCCGGCTGGACCGCGAGTCGCACAGTGGCGACGAGTGTGGGCGCAATCGCAGTCGCCGATGTCGACCACCCGCCCCCGCGCCTGGCACCCCTTACGCTGAGCCTCACGTTGTCGCGACGACACGCCGTGGGTAAGCGACGTCGAAAGGTAAGGCTCCGCGTCGGTGACCCGACTCGAAGGGAGCAGGGCCTATGTCGAAGCCCAGTCCGTGGCCGGTCGTCCACGCGGAACGCCAGGCATTGGCCGATGACCTCGCGAGGCTCGACGCGGCCCAATGGACGACACCTTCGTTGTGTTCCAGGTGGACGGTGCACCAAACTCTGGGCCACATGGTTGCGGCGGCCAAGACCACCCCGGCCACATTCTTCGCCGGGCTCGCCAGGTCCGGCTTCCGGTTCGAGACCCTGTCGGCCAAGAACATCGCGCGAGAAACCTCGGGATCGCCGGCCGAGACCTTGCAAGCCTTCCGGGAACGGATCTCGGCAACAACGCACCCACCGGGTCCGAGCGACACCATGCTCGGCGAGACGATCGTCCACGGCGAGGACATCCGGCGTCCGCTGGGTATCTCGCACGCGTACCCCGTGGCCGCGGTGACCCGGGCAGCCGACTTCTACGCCAGCTCAAACCTGCTGATCGGCGGCAAGAAACGCATCACCGGCCTCACGCTGCGAGCCGATGACGCCGACTGGTCCACCGGGGACGGCACGGAGGTGAGCGGCCCCGCGCTCTCGCTCCTGATGGCGATCACGGGGCGCACCGCCGCGCTGGACGACCTCTCGGGACAGGGCCTCGCCACGCTGCGCTCGCGCATGTGAGCGGTCCCGACGCGTCGAGCCAAAGGCTGGCCTACGGAGATACGCTGACGCTCTCGGGAAGGGGGCCCACCATGCGCACTGCGATGGCAATCTCGGTCACCGTGCTGCTGACCGCGACCGGTGCCACGTACTCGGCACAGAGCGTGGCCGCCGGCGGCGGCGAGACCTGTCGGGGCGTGACAGCCACGATCGTCGGAACCGACCAGCGCGACGTGATCACCGGCACGCCCGGTCGTGACGTGGTCGCGGCCCGCAAGGGCTTCGACCGCATCGACGGCCGTGGTGGCAACGACCTCATCTGTGGCGGGCGCGGAGCCGACCACCTGTTGGGCGGACCCGGCAGGGACCGCCTGTACGGCGAGGCCGACGGGCTGCTGTTCGGCGAGGACCAGTACGGCGACGACCTCGTCGGTGGCCCAGGTCACGACCTGCTCGACGGCGGACCGGGGCTCGGTGGCAGAGACAGAGGACTCGACGTGCTGCGCTACCCCAACGCCCGTAGCCGGTTGCGCATCGACCTCGGTGCCAACACCGCCCGCCTGGGCGAACAGCGGGACACCGTCTACTCGATCGAGGAAGTCAATGGCACACGGTTCGCCGACGTCATCCGAGGTGACCGATACTTCCAGTTCTTGAGCGGTTATGGCGGCGCCGACCGAATGTACGGGCGAGGTGGCCCTGACTTCATGTTCGGCGACGACGGTGACGACGAGGTCCGCGGCGGCATCGGCCGAGACATCCTGGACGGTGGCACTGGCACCGACGTGGCGTACGGGGGTCCAGCCGCTGACCGCTGTAGCGCCTTCGAGCAGCAGCACGGCTGCGAAAGCTGAGCCAGTCGAGTTGTCAGCGTCCTGACATAACGTCGACGCGCCCGCACCGCTATGGCGCCGCTAGCTCCGTTTCGACCATGAACGCCTCGCCGTCGCTGGCTGCCACGAGCGTCACATCCCCCGTCACCCGTCCGGCGGCCTTGACGTCGTCGAGCGCGGCGGTGACCAGATCGAGTCGGTCCTGGGCCCCGCGGACGGTCACCGCCGTCACCTCCGTACGCATGCCCACCTTCGCGTCGGACTTGGCACCGCGGATGGCGGCGAGCACCTGCGCCGCGGCACCGAGCACCTCAGGGTCGTACGGAACCGCGGCGACGTGGCCATCGGGTCGCGGCCACACCGAGGTGTGGATCGACCCCTCCTGCCACCACGACCACACCTCCTCGGTCACGAACGGCAGGAACGGCGCGAGCAGCCGCAGCTGCACCGACAGCGCCGTCGCCAGCGCGGCCTTCGCCGACGCCTCACCGGCCCCGCCGCGGCTGCCGTACGCCCGCTCCTTGACCAGCTCGAGGTAGTCGTCGCAGAACGACCAGAAGAACCGCTCGATGCCTTCCAGCGCGGTGGCGTACTGGTATGCGTCCAGCGACTCCGTGGCACCGCTGACTACGTCTTGGAGACGTCGCAACATGGCCACATCCAGTGGCTCGGTGACCGCCGAGGCATCGTTGCCGGTGGCACCAATACCAAGTACGAACCGGCTGGCGTTCAGCACCTTCATGGCCAGTTTGCGGCCCACCTTCATCGACCCCTCGTCGAACGGGCTGTCCAACCCCGGACGCGACATCGCGGCGCGCCAGCGTACGGCGTCCGAGCCGTACCTCTCCAGCAGCTCCGTCGGCACGATCACATTCCCCTTGGACTTGCTCATCTTCTTGCGATCCGGGTCAGTGACGAAGCCGGAGATGGCGGCGTGGGACCACGGGGCGCAGCTGTGCTCGAAGTGCGAACGAAGCACGGTCGAAAACAACCAGGTGCGGATGATGTCGTGTGCCTGTGGCCGCATGTCCATCGGAAAGGTCTTGGCAAACAGTTCGTCGTCTCGCTCCCAACCGCAGGCGATCTGCGGAGTCAGCGACGACGTGGCCCAGGTGTCCATCACATCGGGATCCGCCATGAAGCCGCCGGGCTTACCGCGCAACGACTCGTCAAGCCCTGGGGGAGGCTGCGACGCGGGGTCGATCGGCAGCTCCGACTCTGCGGCCAGCAACGGTGTGTCGTACGAAGGCTCACCCTCCTCGTCGAGCGGATACCAGAGGGGGAACGGGACACCGAAGAATCGCTGCCGGCTCACCAACCAGTCGCTGTTGAGACCGTCGACCCAGTTGGAGTAGCGGTGCTGCATGTATTTCGGTACCCACGTGATGTCGCCACCTCGAGCGGCCAACTGTCCCCGCAGATCCGGATCACGACCACCGTTGCGGATATACCACTGCCGCGTCGAGACGATCTCGAGCGGCTTGCTTCCGCGTTCGTAGAACTTCACCGAGTGAGTGATCGAACGAGGCTCGCCTACGAGGTCACCGGTATCGCGCAGCGCTGCCACCGCCACCTCTCTGGCCGAGAAAACGGTCTTGCCGGCCATGTCCAGATAGAGCGCGCGCCCGCTCTCGCTGGTGATCCAGATCGGCAGATCGCGCACGACCCGCCCGTCGCGACCGATGATGGTGCGGTTGGGCAGCCGCAGCTCCCGCCACCAGATCACGTCGGTCACGTCGCCGAACGTGCAGATCATCGCGATGCCAGAACCTTTCTCGGGCTCCGCCAGACGATGGGCGAGCACTGGCACCTCGACGCCGATGACGGGGGTAGAAACTGCTGAGCCGAACAACGGCTGGTAGCGCTCGTCGTCAGGGTGCGCGACCAACGCAACGCAGGCAGGGATGAGCTCCGGACGAGTGGTCTCGACCCACACCGGACCTGACCCGTCGCTGCGGT
>JACCZI010000011.1 GCA_013696015.1 Nocardioidaceae bacterium | reverse complement strand
CGCCCCTCGTCGGCTCGCTCGCCGCAACCCTGACGGTTCCACTGTTCGTGGTGGCGACGGTAGGTCAGGCAGCCCCCGCCTCGGTGGCCGCCCCGCGCTGCTCCCCGTCAACGGACCCGACGTATGCCGGCAACGTGCCCAGCCCGAAGGAGGTCAACGGCTTCCGCCTCGGACGCCGTGAGGTAACCGTCGAGGAGTCCGACGACTACCTGCTCGCCGTCGACGATGCCAGCGACCGGGTGAGCAGTGGAGTCATGGCGACCTCGCAGCTCGGACGTCCGCTGCGGTACGCGGTCGTGGGTGACCCGGCAGACGTACGCCGGGCCAAGCGCGCCGCCACGGCACTGCGCGACCCCGCCACGCCGCCGCTGCGCGCAGCACGAGTGGCCGCGCACGCGCCGGCCATCGCCTGGGTCGCCGGCAACGTGCACGGAGACGAGGAGAGCGGCACCGACGCCGCATTGCGAGTGCTGCGGGATCTGGCGGACCGGACTGACTGCGCCGCCCGACAGATCCGGGCCAACACCGTCGTCGTCATCGTCCCGACTCAGAACCCCGACGGTCGCGAGGCGGACACCCGCCGAAACGCCTACAGCTTCGACATGAACCGCGACTGGTTCGCGCGAACCCAGCCGGAGACCGACGGCAAGGTGCAGCTGCTGCGCAGATACCCCGCCGTCCTCTTCATCGACGACCACGAGATGGGCAGCCGGGGCTACTTCTTCCCGCCCAACGCCGATCCGGTCTACCACGAGATCGCTGACCGGTCGGTGCGCTGGATCAACGACGTGTACGGCGCGGCGATGGTACGAGAGTTCGACCGTCGTGACATCCGGTACTTTAACCGCGACATCTACGACCTGTTCGCGATGAACTACGGCGACACCGTTCCCACCACCGGGTTCTTGGCCGCTGGCATGACGCTCGAGAAGAACAACGCCGATGACATCCGACGGCGGGTGCGCGAACAGCACCTGGCGATCTGGACCTCGCTGTCAGCGTTGGCCAGGCGCAAGGACGCCGTGTTGCTCGGCTGGGCAGCCTCGCATCGGCAGGCGTACCGCCAGGGCAAGAAGGGTGTGCTGGAGCGCAACAAGGTCTGGGAGCCGGGCAACGAGGTCACGGCGAAGGTGCCGAACGAAAGGGTGCGCCATTACCTCATCGAGACGCCTCAGCGTGGCAAGCGGGTCGAGGTGCGCGCGCTCGTGCGGCGGCTGCAACGCATGGATGTCGAGGTACGGACGCTGACAGCGCCGCTCCGGGTGCCCGACTACACCCCCTACGCCCGGGACCCTCGCCCGCGCACGATGCCGAGGGGCACGTACTGGATCCCGATGGCGCAGGCCCAGAAGCACTGGGTGCAGGCGATGCTGGGCGAGGACACATACACGCCGTTCCCCTACTTCTACGACACCACCGCGTGGAGCGGTCCGCTGCTGTTCAACGTTCGTGGGGGTCGATCGGGCGCGATCCTGCGGCCGGAGTCGAAGGTCGCCCCGCCGGTGCGCGCGCCGCGCGCTCCCGGTGCGCCTCGGAGCGCTCCGGATGTCGGCCTGTGGAAGCTCGGCAAGGGGCTCGTGGCATGGGAGGCCAGCGGCTGGATGCGCTGGCTGTTCGACGACAAGTGGCAGGTGCCGTACACGCAGCTTTCCACACCGCAGATCACTCGCCGCACCCTGGCCGACCTCGACGTGCTCGTCGCCCCCAACGGTGTGGCCAAGGCGGGATACTCGCGGCTTCGTGCCGACGGGCGTCGCGCGCTGCGGAGCTGGGTCGACGACGGTGGGCGTCTGGTCGCGATGGCCGGCAGCGCCGAGCTGACCGCACGGCTGGGCCTGACGACGGCCCGGTTGAGCGCTCCCGAATCCGACATCCCCGGCTCGCTCTTGCGCACCCAGGTGCCGCGCGGCCCCCTCCGCCCAGGTGTGGGCAAGACCGTGTGGACGTTCTACGAGTACGACCGGGTGATGCGGCTGCCCGACCCGTCCGACGTCGCGGTGCGCTACCCGCGCCCTGGCAGCGACGCGTTCTTCGTCTCTGGTTTCGCCCACGGCGAGGGGGAGCTGCGCGGTACGGCTGCCGTCTCCGACGAGCCATACGGCGCCGGGCGGGTGGTGCTGTTCGCCGCCGAGCCGAACTTCCGCGGATTCACCGATGGCACGCAGCGGCTGCTTTGGAACGCGATGTACGGGCCAGACGGCGAACGCCTGGTTGCGCGGACGGCTCGTAGGGAGCGCCCAGCGACCGCCGACTACGCCGCCGCAGCCGCCGCAGCCCGCCGCCTCGTCATGCTCGACGGCCGGCTGATCGTCACCGTCCGCGACGATGCCGCCGACCGGGGCCGGAGCCCTGCTGCGGTCCTCCGGGCTGCGGCCGCAGCTGCAGCGCCTCGGCTCCGGCGTGGTGCGCTTCGTGGCACCGACGCCGACCGCCGAGGAGAGCCCCGTGCTCCCTGACGTGGTGGCGAAGCTCACCCGAACTGGGTTCCGACGTGGTGGCCGTACGCGTGCCATAACCCGCTGGCGGCGCCCGTGCTGGACTCAGCGCCCGCGTTGGTCGCGGGGGACGTACTTGAGGCCGCGGTCACCGGTGTAGATCTGCTTCGGCCGGGCGATCTTCTGCTCCTTGTCGTCGACGAGCTCCAGCCACTGCGCCAACCAGCCCGCTGTGCGGGGGATGCCGAACAGCACCGTGAACATCTCGGGTGGGAACGACAGTGCCTCGTAGATCAGTCCGGAGTAGAAGTCGACGTTGGGATAGAGCTTGCGGTCGACGAAGTACTCGTCCTCGAGCGCGATCTTCTCCAGCTCAACAGCGATCTTGAGCAAGGGGTTGACCCCGGTGACCTCGAAGACGTCGTCGGCGGCCTTCTTGATGATCTTGGCCCGTGGGTCGTAGTTCTTGTAGACCCGGTGGCCGAAACCCATCAGGCGTTCCTTGCCGCCCTTCACGCCGTCGATGAAGTCGGGCACGTTCTCAACCGACCCGATCCGACGCAGCATCCGCAGCACCGCCTCATTGGCACCGCCGTGCAGTGGCCCGTACAGGGCGGCAATGCCGGCGGCGATCGCTGAGTATGGGTCGACCTGGCTCGAGCCGACCGAGCGGACCGCGTTCGTCGAGCAGTTCTGCTCGTGGTCGGCATGCAGGATAAAC
>JACCZI010000164.1 GCA_013696015.1 Nocardioidaceae bacterium | reverse complement strand
CCACCCGGCCAAGGCGACGGTGGGCGAACCCTTCCAGGTCGCCGCCACAGTATTTCGCGACGGACACGACCGGCTCGGCTGTGGTGTGGTGCTCACCGACCCCCGTGGCAGAGACCTCCTCTTGGTCGGCATGGAGCCGACCGACGAGGTGGACCGCTGGGCGGCGACCGTCCGGGCCGACCGCATGGGCGCCTGGACGTTCCGGGTGGAGTCGTGGAGCGACCCGTACGCCAGCTGGGTCCACGATGCCGAGGTCAAGATCGCCGCTGGTGTCGACGTGGAGCTGATGCTCGTCGAGGGGGCGCAGGTGCTCAACCGGGCGGCCACGGCCCTGCCGCGCGGCACCGGCCCCGACCGAACGCTCCTGCGCGGCGCGGCCAAGGTCCTCGCGGACACCAGGCGCCCGGTTCCGGCCCGACTCGCCGCCGGCACCGCTCCCGAGGTCAGCGCCGTGTTCGCGCGTCACCCGCTGCGCGACCTCCTCGGGTCATCGGCTGCCTACCCCGTCTTCGTCGACCGCGAGCGGGCGCTGTACGGGTCCTGGTACGAGTTCTTCCCTCGCTCGGAGGGCGCGTACGTCGAGGACGGCGGGACGGTCGTGAGCGGCACGCTGAAGACGGCGTCCCAGCGCCTCGAGGCCGTCGCCACCATGGGCTTCGACGTCATCTACCTGCCGCCGATCCATCCGATCGGCCGGGTCAACCGCAAGGGACCCAACAACACCCTGCTGCCCGGTCCCCACGATCCCGGCTCGCCCTGGGCCATCGGTGCCGAGGAGGGCGGGCACGACGCCGTGCACCCCGACCTCGGGACGCTGGACGACTTCGACGCGTTCGTCGACACCGCGACGGGGCTCGGACTGGAGGTGGCGCTCGACCTGGCCCTGCAGTGCGCTCCCGACCACCCCTGGGTCACCGAGCACCCGGAGTGGTTCAGCCGCCGGGCCGACGGCAGCGTCGCCTACGCCGAGAACCCGCCGAAGAAGTACCAGGACATCTACCCGGTCAACTTCGACAACGACCCTGACGGCATCTACGCCGAGGTGCTACGGGTGGTCCGCCACTGGATGAGCCACGGGGTACGCGTCTTCCGAGTCGACAACCCCCACACCAAGCCACTGCCCTTCTGGCAGCGGCTGCTGGGTGAGATCCGCCGCACCGACCCCGACGTCGTCTTCCTCTCCGAAGCCTTCACCCGGCGGCCGATGATGCGTGCCCTGGCGGCCGTCGGGTTCCACCAGTCCTACACGTACTTCACCTGGCGCAACTCACGCGGCGAGCTCGAGGCGTACCTCACCGAGCTGTCCCAGCAGACCAGCCACGTCCTGCGGCCCAACCTGTTCGTCAACACCCCCGACATCCTGCACGCCTACCTGCAGTACGGCGGTCCCGCGGCGTTCCGGGTGCGGGCGACTCTCGCCGCGACCGCCTCCCCGAGCTGGGGGATGTACGCGGGGTTCGAGCTGTTCGAGCACATCGCGGTGCGCCCGGGCAGCGAGGAGTACCTCAACTCCGAGAAGTACCAGCTGCGCATCCGGGACTGGGACCGGATCGCCCAGGAGGGCTGGTCGCTCGCGCCGTACCTGACCGAGCTCAATGGGCTGCGCCGGGCGCACCCGGCGCTGCGGCTGCTGCGCAACCTGCACGTGCACCGTGGGGACAACGAGGCGATCACCTGCTTCTCCAAGCGAGCCGACGGCGACCTCGTCATCGTCGTGGTCAACCTCGACCCTCATGGCGCCCAGGAGACGATGGTCCACCTGGACATGCCGGCCCTGGGGCTGGGCTGGGCCGACACGTTCAGTGTGCGCGACGAGATCACCGGGGAGACGTGGCGGTGGGGCGAGCACAACTACGTCCACCTCGACCCCGGCCACCAGGTGGCCCACATCCTCGCGGCGCGGGCGTGATGAACGACCGGTCCGACTCTGCGCTGCTCCACGAGGACCCCTACTGGTTCAAGCGCGCGGTCTTCTACGAGGTGCTGGTGCGGTCCTTCCGCGACTCCAGCGGGGACGGCGTGGGAGACCTGCGGGGTCTGGTCGAGAAGCTCGACTACCTGGCTTGGCTCGGGGTCGACTGCCTGTGGCTGCCACCGTTCTACCCTTCACCGCTGCGGGACGGAGGGTACGACGTTTCCGGCTACACCGACGTCGCCAACGACATCGGCAACGTCGAGGACTTCAAGGCCTTTGTCGACGCGGCGCACGCCCACGGCATGCGCGTCATCGTCGACTTCGTGATGAACCACACCTCCGACGCCCATCCGTGGTTTCAGGCCTCACGCAAGGACCCGGACGGGCCGTACGGCGACTTCTACGTGTGGTCGGACACCGACGACCGCTATCGCGAGGCCCGCGTTATCTTCGTCGACACCGAACACTCGAACTGGACCTGGGACCCGGTCCGGGGACAGTACTTCTGGCACCGCTTCTACAGCCACCAACCCGACCTGAACTACGACAACCCGCGGGTGCACGACGCGATCTTCGAGGCGCTGTCGTACTGGCTCGAGATCGGGATCGACGGCTACCGGCTCGATGCCGTCCCGTACCTGTACGAGCGTGACGGCACGAACGGCGAGAACCTGCCCGAGACCCATGAGTTCCTGCGCCGGCTGCGACGTTACGTCGATGAGCACTATCCCGGACGGGTGCTGCTCGCGGAGGCCAACCAGTGGCCAGCCGACGTCGTGGACTACTACGGCGACCCTGCCTCCGGGGGCGACGAGTGCCACATGTGCTTCCACTTCCCGGTGATGCCGCGCATCTTCATGGCCGTGCGTCGGGAGTCACGGTTCCCGGTGTCAGAGATCATGGCCCAGACGCCGCCGATTCCGGACCACTGCCAGTGGGGCATCTTCTTGCGCAACCACGACGAGCTGACGCTGGAGATGGTCACCGACGAGGACCGTGACTACATGTGGGCGGAGTACGCCAAGGACCCCCGCATGAAGGCCAACATCGGCATCCGGCGCCGGCTCGCCCCGCTCCTCGACAACGACGTCAACCGGATGGAGCTGTTCACCGCTCTGCTGCTGAGCCTGCCCGGCTCGCCGGTGCTCTACTACGGCGACGAGATCGGCATGGGCGACAACATCTGGCTCGGTGACCGCGACGGGGTCCGCACGCCGATGCACTGGACGCCGGACCGCAACGCCGGCTTCTCCACCGCCACACCAGGTCGGCTGGCCCTGCCAGTGATCATGGACCCGGTCTTCGGCTACCAGTCGGTCAACGTCGAGGCGCAGCTGGCGAACACGTCCTCGCTGCTGCACTGGACCCGCCGGATGATCCACATCCGCAAACAGCACCCGGCGTTCGGGCTTGGCGGTTTCCGGGACCCGGGCGGCAGCAACCCAGCGGTGCTGGCGTACCTGCGCGAGTTCGGCGACGACGTGATGCTGTGCGTGAACAACCTGTCGCG
Source organism: Nocardioidaceae bacterium (assembly GCA_013696015.1). Classification (GTDB taxonomy): domain Bacteria; phylum Actinomycetota; class Actinomycetes; order Propionibacteriales; family Nocardioidaceae; genus JACCYJ01. The sequence goes on along the minus strand of JACCZI010000164.1, from coordinate 7,582 downwards.
GTTCCCCCAGCCGGTCGAGCTGGACTTGCGGGCGTTTGAGGGCGTCCGGCCCGTCGAGACGCTCGGCGGCGTCGAGTTCCCGCGCATCGGCGAGCTGCCGTACCTCCTGACGCTGGGCGGCTACGGCTTCTACTGGTTCCGGCTGCCCCGGTACCCCGAGCCGGGTGCTGAGGCCGGCCCGTGACCGCGGACCTGAGCACGGCGCTGGGCGGCTACATCGCGCGGCAGCGGTGGTTCGCCGGCAAGGACGACACGGCGCACGTCCGCGACATCAGCCGGCTGCCCTGGCTGGACGCCGGCGGTGCTGAGCCGCACGTACGGGTCGAGCTCGTCACCGTCTCCAGCGGGGGGCGGGCGCTGGTGTACTCGGTGCCACTGTCGTACTACTCTGCCCGGCGCTCGCAGTTGGAGCATGCGTACGTCGGAGAGGTCGAGGACGCGTCGCGAGGATGGCTGCACGCGTACGACGCCCTCCACGACCGGACGGCGATCGGCCGGTTGGTCCGTGGCTTCGGCGCCGGTGCGCCGGACGGCGGGCTGGTGCACCACACCGTCGGACCGCTCGACCTGGCCGCCGACGTCTCGTCGCTGATGCTCACCGGCGAACAGAGCAACAGCTCGATCGTCCTCGGCGACGACCTGCTGCTCAAGGTCTTCCGCAAGGTCGAGGCCGGACGCAACCCCGACATCGAGGTGCACGTCGCGCTCGCCAGCACCGGCTCCCGTGAGGTCGCGCCACTGCGGGGGTGGATCGAGTCCGACCCGAGCGCCGCGTCAGGAGGCCACGACCTCGCGATGCTGCAGGACTTCCTGCGCACCGGGACCGACGGCTGGCAGTACGCCCGGGCCAGCGTCCGCGACCTGCTCGTCGAGGGCGACCTGCACGCCGACGAGGTCGGCGGCGACTTCGCCGGCGAGGCCGAGCGCCTCGGTGCGACCGTCGCTCAGCTACACATCGACCTGGCCGCCGCAATGCCGACCGCGCAGTGGGGCCCGGCCGAGCTGGCGGAGCTCGCGGTGCGGCTGCGCCACCGGCTCGACGAGGCGGCGTCTCAGGTCCCAGAGCTCGCCGAGCACGCCGACGCGCTGCAGCGGGGCTACGACGACCTCGCCTCGCTCGACACCGTGCCGGTGCAGCGAGTGCACGGCGACCTGCACCTGGGGCAGTCGCTGCGTGCCGTCGACGGCTGGCGGATCATCGACTTCGAGGGCGAGCCGGCCAAGCCGCTGGCGGAGCGAAGGCGGCTGGACTCCCCCGTGCGCGACGTGGCCGGCATGCTGCGCTCGTTCGACTACGCCGCACACTCGGTCGCACTGCCGGAGGCACAGGACCACCAGCAGGCGCACCGCGCGTCCGAGTGGGCGCAGCGCAACCGTGAGGCGTTCTGCACCGGTTACACCTCACGCGGCGCCGCTCCCATCGTCGCGACCCTGCTGCGCGCGTACGAGATCGACAAGGCCGTCTACGAGGTCGGATACGAGAAGGGCAACCGTCCCAGCTGGCTGCCGATCCCGCTAGCAGCGATCCGGCGGCTGGCGAGGGAGGCCGCCGCATGACACCGGCACCGGTCCACCACCAGGAGATCGACCGGCTCGTCGAGGGCAGCCACGCCGACCCGCATCGAGTACTCGGTCCGCACCTCCACGACGGGGCACTGACGATCCGGGTGCTGCGTCCGGGTGCCAAGGGCGTCCAGGTGTCATCTGCAGCCGGCGACTGCGACCTCGAGCACGAGCATCGTGGCGTCTGGGTAGGCACGCTGGACGCCGCCGAGATGGTCGACTACCGCCTGGTGGTGACCGACGAGCGAGGCGCCTCGTACCGGGTCGACGACCCGTACCGTCACCTGCCGACGCTCGGAGAGATGGACCGGCACCTGATCGGCGAAGGGCGCCACGAGGAGCTGTGGCGGGTCCTCGGCGCACAGGTGCGCGAGTACGACAGCCCCGTGGGGCCGGTGCACGGCACCTCGTTCGCGGTGTGGGCGCCGAACGCGCGCGGCGTGAGGCTGCTCGGCGACCTCAACGGGTGGGACGGCACCACCCACCCGATGCGCTCCCTCGGCGGGTCCGGTGTGTGGGAGCTGTTCGTGCCCGGGGTGGGCAGCGGGACGCTGTACAAGTTCGACGTCCTCGGCGCCGACGGGCACTGGCGGGCCAAGGCCGACCCCATGGCGTTTGCCGCGCAGCTGCCGCCCGAGACCGCGTCGATGGTGTTCGCCAGCAGGTACAGCTGGGCCGACGAGGCGTGGCTGCGGGCTCGGGCGGCCGCGCCCGCCGCCCACGAGAGTCCGATGAGCATCTACGAGGTGCATCTGGGCTCCTGGCGGCATGGCCGCTCCTACCGGCAGTTGGCGAGCGAGCTGGTCGACTACGTCGCCGCGATGGGTTTCACCCACGTCGAGCTGCTGCCGGTGATGGAGCACCCGTACGGCGGGTCCTGGGGCTACCACGTGACCAGCTACTACGCGCCGACCGCCCGCTACGGTGACCCCGACGACTTCCGGGCGCTCGTCGACGCGCTGCACCAGGCCGGTATCGGCGTCATCGTCGACTGGGTGCCGGCTCACTTCGCCACGGACCCGTGGGCGCTGTGGCGTTTCGACGGCACACCGCTGTACGAGCATGCCGACCCCCGGCGCGGTGAGCACCCGGAATGGGGGTCGTACATCTTCGACTACGGCCGGCCCGAAGTGCGCAACTTCCTGGTGGCGAACGCCGTGTACTGGCTGCGGGAGTTCCATGTCGACGCGCTGCGCGTCGACGGCGTGGCGTCGATGCTCTACCTGGACTACTCGCGCGAGCAGGGTCAGTGGACGCCGAACGTCCACGGTGGCAACGAGAACCTCGACGCGGTCTCCTTCCTGCAGGAGATGAATGCGACTTGCTACCGCGTGGTCCCCGGGATCACGACGATCGCGGAGGAGTCGACGGCCTGGCCCGGTGTCACCCGGCCTACTCACCTCGGCGGCCTCGGCTTCGGGCTCAAGTGGAACATGGGGTGGATGCACGACTCGTTAAGCTACGTCAGCCACGACCCGGTGCACCGGTTCTACCACCACTCGCAGCTGACGTTCGCGATGATGTACGCCTACTCCGAACAGTTCGTGCTGCCGCTGTCGCACGACGAGGTCGTCCACGGCAAGGGGTCGCTGGTGCGCAAGATGCCGGGCGACCGCTGGCAGCAGCTCGCGACGCTACGGGCTTACCTCGCCTTCATGTGGGCGCACCCGGGCAAGCAGCTGGTCTTCATGGGCATCGAGATCGGCCAGGAGGCGGAGTGGTCGGAGCAACGCGAGCTGGACTGGGGGCTGCTCGACGCCGGTGACACCGCAGGTCTGCAGAGCTTGGTGCGTGACCTCAACTCCACCTACCGCGACACCCCGGCGTTGTGGGCGCTCGACGCCGACCCGCGGGGCTTCGGCTGGATCGACGCGAACGACGCGACCAACAACGTGTTCAGCTTCGTCCGCACCGACGCCACGGGCGGCGTCGGGGGCGTGGTCGCGTGCGTGGCGAACTTCGCGGCGCTGCCGCACGAGGCCTACCGGCTCGGCCTGCCGCACGCAGGGCGGTGGCGGGAGCTCATCAACACCGACGCGCAGGCGTACTCCGGTTCCGGTGTCGGCAACCTCGGCGAGGTCCTCGCCGACGCCGCACCGCACCATGGCCGCCCCGCGTCGGCCACCCTGCGCGTCCCACCGCTGGCGACCCTCTGGCTCCGCTGGGACGGCTGAGGGCCGCCCCTATCCCATGTTCACATGGGATAGCGCCTCTTAGCCATGGGAAGCGCCGCCACCTGCCCGAGGGGACGACCGGCCGTACGCTGGCGCCGTGCCCGTGTCCGTGCCCGAGCAGCCGACGCTGCGCGACGGCGACGTGGTGCTACGCCCATGGACCGACGCCGACGTCGATACCACCCGACCGGGCCACGACGCCGAGATGGCCAGGCGGTTCGGCTTCCCCACGATTCTCCCGACGCCGGAGCAACAACGCAGCGCCGTGGCGCGCTGGCACCAGGCGTATGCGGACGGCCGGCACCGCGTCGCCTTCCTCGTCGAGCACGTCGGCGAGCCGGCCGGCGTCGTCGAGGTGCGACAGGTCGGGGACGGCCGGGGCGAGCTGTCGTGGGCGCTGTACGCAGGCCACCGCAGGCGCGGGATCGCGATCCGGGCGGTCGGCTTGCTGATTCGGTACGCGTTCCACGAGCTCAGGCTGGTGCGGCTCGAGGCGTACGTCGAACCCGACAACTTGCCTTCGCTGCGTCTGGCGTCGCGGGCCGGGTTGCGCCGCGAGGGGATGCTGCGGCAACGCGAGACGATCGGCGATCAGCGACGCGACCTCGTCATGCTGGCGCGGCTCGTCGACGACCCGGAGCCGCAGTCGCGTGACGGCTTCATCAGCGTGCTCAATGCCGCGCTGCCGACCAAGCGTGTGATCGCGCAAGGCATGCTGCGGGACGCAGCCGGCCGGCTGCTGCTGTGCGAGCTGACCTACAAGCTCGAGTGGGACTTGCCCGGTGGCGTGGTGGAGCCCGGTGAGTCGCCGGCTCAGGGCGTGGTCCGAGAAGTACGCGAGGAGCTCGGACTCGACGTCGGCGTCCACCGGTTGGTGACCGTCAACTGGCTGCCCCCGTGGCGCAGCTGGGACGACGCGTGCGTGTTCGTCTTCGACCTCGGCGTGCTCGAGGACCCGGCAACAATCCGGCTCGACCCCGCGGAGATCGTCGCCGTCCACTGGTGTGACCTCGACGACATCACCGCCCGCGCGGCCCCGGCCACCGAGACCCTGCTCAGGTACGTCGCCGCACACCCGCGGGGCCTGCCGTACCTCGAGATCGGCGCCGAGCCGCCGTTGCTCGCGTAGCGGAACAGGTCAGAACAGCGCGCTCGAGAGTCGGCGGCGGGCCGATGCCACCCGGGGGTCGTCCGACCCGACGACCTGGAACAGCTCCAGCAGGTGGCGGCGGACCTCGTCCCGTTCGTCGTCCGCGGTCACGGTGACGAGCCGCAGCAGCCGGTCGAAGGCAGCGTCGATGTGATCCTCGAGGACGTCGAGGTCGGCGACCAGCAGCTGGGCGGCGACATTGTCCGGAGCAGCCGATGCGGCTGCCCGGGCGGCGTCCGGGTCCGCATCCCGGGTGCGCCACATCAGCTTGGCTCCGGCCAGCCGTTCGGCCGCTTCGGTGTCGGCGGGGTTCGTCTCGATGAGCCGCTGGTAGGCAGCGACGGCGCGCTCGAGGTCCCCCGCCGCCAGGGCCTCGTCACCGGCGGCGAAGCGGGGATCGTCGGCGGGCTCGTCCGGTTCCGGCTCCGGCGATTCCGCCTGTGGCGCGACCCGCCCCGTGACGCCGTTGGCGACGGCGACCTTGAGCAGCTCCTCGATAAACCTGCGGGCGTCGACCTCGTCCACCGTGCCCTGGAACAACGGCACCGGCTGCCCCCGCAGCAGGCCGAGCACGAACGGCACCCCCTGGGCCCCGATCGCGGCAGCGATCTGCGGGCTGGCGTCGACGTCCACCAGCGCCAGCAAGAAACGACCGCCCATCTCCTCCGCCAGGCGGGACAGCATGTCGTTCAGCGTCTGACTGGCCGGCGCCCGCGGGCTCCACAGCGACAGCACGACGACGTGCTGCATGGACGCCTCCAACGCGTCCCGTTGGAAGGTCTCTTCGGTGACGTCCACGACGTAGCCGCCCGGGCCGGAGCGAGCCGCCGCAGCGCCCGGGGCCCCCTGGCGCAGCCCGGACAAGTCGATGGCACCAGGGCGCGAGAAGGAGTCGGAGGTCATGGCGACATTGTGTCGAACCGGCCGCGCTCAGAAACGGGCGGGCTCGCGGTATTCGCCCCACTCGGCACGGAGCACGTCGCAGATCTCACCCAAGGTGGCCTCGGCCCGGGCGGCCTCGAGCATCGGCTCGATCATGTTGTCCGAGGTACGCGACACGGCCACCAGGTGCGACAGCGCCGCGTCGACTGCGGCCGCGTCACGCGCGGTCCGGCGCCGCTGCAGCTGCGCCACCTGGTCGACCTCCACCTCGTGGGAGACCCGCAGGATCTCCAGGTCGTCGGTCACCGAGCTCTGGTGGCAGTTGACGCCCACGATGCGCTTGTCGCCCTTTTCCAGCGCCGTCTGGTACTGGAACGCCGCCTCGGCGATCTCGGACATGAACCAGCCGTCCTCGATCCCGCGCAGGATCCCCGACGTCATCGGCCCGATCGGGTGCTGGGCGTCGTCACCGCCGCCCATCGCCTTGATCTGCGCGAAGATCGTCTCCGCCTCGGCCTCGATCCGGTCGGTGAGCGCCTCGACGTACCATGAGCCGCCCAGCGGGTCGGCGACGTTGACCACCCCGGTCTCCTCCATCAGCACCTGCTGGGTGCGCATCGCGATCTCCGCCGCGCGTTCGGTCGGCAGCGCCAGGGTTTCGTCGAGCGCGTTGGTGTGCAGGGAGTTCGTCCCGCCGAGGACCGCTGACAGCGCCTCTACCGCGGTCCGGACGACATTGTTGTACGGCTGCTGCGCGGTGAGCGACACCCCAGCGGTCTGGGTGTGGAAGCGAAGCCACTGGGCGTTCTCGGTCGTGGCGCCGTACACGTCACGCATCCAGCGTGCCCAGATACGCCGTGCGGCACGGAACTTGGCAATCTCCTCGAAGAAGTCGATATGGGCGTCGAAGAAGAACGACAGGCCGGGTGCGAACGTGTCGACGTCGAGGCCCCGTGACTTGCCGAGCTCGACGTAGCCAAAGCCGTCGGCAAGCGTGAACGCCAGCTCCTGTACGGCGGTCGACCCGGCCTCGCGGATGTGGTAACCGGACACCGAGAGCGGCTTGTACGCGGGGATGTGTTGCGCGCAGTACTCCATCAGGTCGCCGATGAGCCGCAGGTGCGGCTCCGGGGGGAACAGCCACTCCTTCTGGGCGATGTACTCCTTGTAGATGTCGGTCTGCAGCGTGCCGTTGAGAGCGCCGAGATCGGCTCCCTGCCGCTCCGCCGCGACCAGATACATGCAGAAAACGGGAACGGCCGGGCCCGAGATCGTCATCGAGGTCGTCACCGAGTCCAGCGGGATGCCCTCGAACAACGCATCGACATCGGCCGCTGAGTCGACGGCCACCCCGCAGTGCCCCACCTCCCCCAACGCGCGCTCGTTGTCGGAGTCGTGGCCCATCAGCGTCGGCATGTCGAACGCCACCGACAGTCCGCCGCCACCGGAGCGCAGGATCATCTTGTAGCGCTCGTTCGTCTGGGCGGCGTTGCCGAAACCGGCAAACTGCCGGATCGTCCAGGTGCGGCCGCGGTAGCCGGTCGGGTAGAGCCCTCGGGTGAACGGGTACTCCCCCGGCCAGCCGAGCCGCTCGAAGCCGGGGTACGCCGCCTCGTCCTCCGGACCGTAGACCGGGTCGACCACCATGCCGGACACCGTGCTGAAGTCGGCCTCTCGCACCCGTGCGCCGGCGTACCGCCGCCTCCAGCGGTCGCGGCCGTTCATGTCGTCGGACATGCCGTCACGATACCCGCGGCTGGGCGCGGACCTGCCCTTCCTCCTTGCGCTGTCGTGACCGGCACGGGTATCACTG
>JACCZI010000297.1 GCA_013696015.1 Nocardioidaceae bacterium | reverse complement strand
TGGCCACTGTGGGGACGTCGGCGTTCGCACTGCTGGTCGGTGGTGATCCGGCGCCGGGTGACTGGTTGTGGGGCGGCGTCGCCGGCGTCGGGAGCGGCCTGGGCACCGTCTTCTTGTACCGCGGGCTCTCCAGCGGTCGGATGAGCGTGGTCGCGCCGATCTCGGCGGTCGGCGCGGCGCTGCTCCCGATCGTCGTCGGGCTGGTCGCCGGCGAGCGGCCGCAGCTGCTGACGTGGCTCGGAGTCGGCTGCGCGCTGCCGGCCATCTGGTTGGTGTCCCGGTCGGCCGCGCCGGCCACACCGGCAGCCGAGAGTGCCGGCGTCACCGACGGACTGCTCGCCGGGATCGGCTTCGGGGCTCTGTTCGCCGCCCTGGGCCAGGTGCCCGAGGAGGCGGGCCTCTGGCCGCTGACGCTGGCGCAGGGCGCGTCGGTCGTGGTCATCGTCACCCTCGGCGTCGCGCTGCGACAGAGCTGGCTGCCGCGGGACCGGGACGCGGCGCTGGGCGCCGTCCCCGGTGTTCTCGGCGCGCTCGCGACCGTCCTCTTCCTGCTGTCCTCGCAGGCCGGGCTGCTCGCCGTGGCCGCGGTCCTGGCCTCGCTCTATCCCGCCACGACCGTGCTGCTCGCCGCGCTGGTACTGCATGAACGCATCGGTCACAGCCAGGCTCTCGGGCTGCTGTTGGCAGCAGCCGCCGTGGCTCTCGTCGCGGTTCCCTGAAAGCCGACCCCGAAAGGCAGCTGCGCCTGCTTTCGACGGTCCGGCGCCGGGCGTAGCGTGGGCACAACATCGCGCGGATCTAGGGGGTTGGCGTGCACGGTCGGCACACCCGCACAGATCACGGCTGGCTGCCCGCGATGGGTCTCGTCGTCCTCATTGTGTTGATGTCGGCAGCCGCCGGGACCGTCGGCTGGCTGGTGGCTAGAGACTCCGATGCGGCGCCGGCGACCCGCTCCTTGGTCGCAACCGCGACCGGCACCTCGACCGCCACGCCGACCTCGTCAGTGGTTGGCGACCAGACCGAGCAAGCCCCTGCCACGCTGGCGCAGTGCCGGTCGCTGTGGGCGTCCCAGGTGAGCGACCAGCTGGCAGCGGATACCGCACTGGACCAGTGGCGGCTGCACATCGACGCCATGAACCAGCTGACCGCCGGCGAGATCACGCTCGAGCAGGCGGCCGCTTTCTGGAAGCGCAGCCGTCTCGGTGCGCTGCGCCAGGTCGACCACTTCCGCAGCGTCGACAACGAGCTCCAGGCGTCCGGTCGGCGCTGTTCCGGCGCACCCGACGCCGGCCTGGGCGCCGCCCCACACAAGCAGCTGGCCGCCTGCCAGGCGGCCACCGAGGCTCGGGCAGCCGCACTGGCCCTAGCCAGGACAGCGATCACGACCTGGGAACACCACATCATGGACATGGAGCGGCTCAGGGCCGGCGAGATCACCCCCGCGCAGGCCACGGCGATGTGGCTGCAGAGCTGGCGGGCCGGTGCCCGGCAGCTGCACGACTATGACCGCCGAGCGACGACCGCCCAGCGCCGCACCTGCTGACGCGTCACGCGGGAACGGCAGCCGCCAGCACCGAGGTGAAGAAGCCTCGGCCGTCGGTGCTCGGCCCGCACAGCTCCTCGACGGCATGCTCCGGATGCGGCATGAGTCCCACCACGTTGCCGCGCTGGTTGCAGATTCCCGCGATCGCCCGCGCGGCGCCGTTCGGGTCGGCGCCGAGATAACGCGCTACCACCCGGCCGTCGGCCTCGAGCCGGTCGAGCGTGCCGGTGTCCGCGACGTACGCCCCCTCGCCGTTCTTGAGCGGGATGACGATCTCGTCGCCGACTTCGTACGCGGACGTCCACGCGGTCCCGGTGGCCTCGATGCGGAGCCGTTGGTCGCGGCAGACGAACCTGCGGTGGGAGTTGCGGATCAGCGCACCCGGCAGCAGGTGCGCCTCGCACAGGACCTGGAAGCCGTTACAGATCCCGAGCACCGGCATCTGGTCGCGCGCAGCGGCCACCACAGCCGTCATGACCGGCGCGAAACGCGCGATCGCACCGCAGCGCAGGTAGTCGCCGTACGAGAAGCCGCCGGGCAGCACCACGGCGTCGACGCCGCGCAGGTCCGCGTCGCCGTGCCACAACGAGACGGCCTCCGCACCCGACCACCGGACCGCGCGGAGCGCGTCGACGTCGTCCAGTGAGCCGGGGAAGGTGACGACACCGATCCTCATCGCGCCCGCCCGCTCGCCTCGCCGGCGTGCACCGCAAAGTCCTCGATCACCGGGTTGGCCAGCAGTGTCGCAGCGACATCGTGGAGCTGGGTGATTCGCTCCGGCGTGAGCTCGCCGTCGATCTCGAGCTCGAACCGCTTGCCCTGCCGGACGCCACTGATGCCCGCGAAGCCGAGCCGCGACAGCGCCCCCTGGACCGCTTTGCCCTGGGGGTCGAGTATCTCCGGCTTGAGCATGACCTCGACGACGACGCGGGCCACGAAGGCTCCTTTGCTGCACGGTGGGTCCGGCTCTGAGGAGTGTAGGCGGCGACCAGCGCGCGCTCAGACCAGCTCACGCTTGAGGATCTTGCCGGTCGCGGTCATCGGCATGGTGTCCCGGAACTCGACCGTGCGCGGGTACTTGTAGGCCGCCATCCGCTCCTTGGCCCAGGCGATGAGCTCGTCGGCGGTTGTGGCGTCGTCGGGGCTCTTGATGAGGATGGCCTTGACCTCTTCGCCGAGCGACTCGTGTGGCACACCGACCACCGCGGCGAGCGAGACAGCAGAGTGCGTCATCAGGACCTCCTCCACCTCACGCGGGTAGACGTTGAAACCACCGCGGATGATCAGGTCCTTGGCCCGGTCGACGATGAAGTAGTAGCCGTCCTCGTCACGCCGAGCCAGGTCGCCGCTGCGGAACCAGCCGTCGCGCATGACCGCACGCGTCGGCTCCGGACGGCCGTAGTAGCCCTTCATGATGTTGTGCCCGCGGATCGCGATCTCCCCCACCGCACCCGGCTCGACGACCTCGTTCCACTCCGGGTCGACGAGCGTGCACTCGACTCCCCAGATGGGGGTGCCGATGGAGCCTGGCTTCGGGGGCCGATCGGTGGGGTTGAACGTCGCGACCGGAGATGTCTCGGACAACCCGTACCCCTCCTGGATCTGGATCCCGAAGCGGTCCTTGAACTCCTTGATGATCTCGACCGGCAGCGACGAGCCGCCGGACACGGCAACGCGCAGTCGGGCGGCCAGGGCTGCCACGTCCACCGAGTCGTCCAGCGCATGGAGCAGACCCCAGTACATCGTGGGCACGCCGGCGAAGAACGTCACCCGCTCGGCCAGCATCAGCTCCAGCGCCTGGGCGGCGTCGAATCGGGGCAGCAGCACCAGGGTGCCGCCGAGGCTGAAGCCGTGGTTCATGATCACGGTCTGCCCGAAGGAGTGGAACAGGGGCAGCGTCGCGAGGTAGATGTCGTGGCCGTCGGGGTGCCGGCCGAAGAGCCGCTCGTTGGCGACGGCGTTGAGCACGAGGTTGGTGTGGCTCAGCTCGGCGCCTTTCGGCTGGCCGGTGGTGCCGGAGGTGTAGAGGATGACCGCGGTGTCGGTGGCCTCGGTCGGTGCGGTCTCGAAGGTGGTCGGCTGGGCAGCCAGCGCTGGCCCCAGTGTCGTCACGCCGGGCAGCGGGGATTCCGCCTGGGGGTCGGCGGTGATGACGACAAGGTGCTCGCAGGAGTCGGTGGTGCCGAACGCCGAGTCGGCCTCGGCCGCCATGGGCAGGTCGGCGGTGCCCTCGAAGCAGAAGTACGCCTTCGCATCGGAGTCGGCGAGGTGGTAGGCGATCTCGCGCGCCTTGAACAGCACGTTCAGCGGCACCACGACGGCACCGGCCTTGAGGACGCCGTAGTAGACGATGGGGAAGTACGGCAGGTTCGGGCACGTCAGGGCGACCTTGTCACCGGCGGCGATGCCCAACGAGACGAGCAGGTTGGCCACCTGGTTCGCGGCAGCATCGACCGCGGCGTAGCTGAGCCGGGTCTCCCCGAGCACGACGGCGTCGCGGTCGGGCACCCGGCGGGCGCTGTCCTCCAGGACCATCGCGAGGTTGAGCACGGGCTGTCCCTTCGCGCAGACCTCCGAGTTGTCACTGCGAAGCCAGGTCACAGCCTGGTGTCACAGTGACAACTCGAGGTGAACGTGCGGCCGGTGAGCCGTTCGTACGCCTCAACGTAACGCGACCGGGTCCGGGCGACGATGTCGTCGGGCAGCCGCGGCGGCGGTGCGCCGGTGTGGCTGTCCCAGTTTGCCTCGGGCGAGGCGAGCCAGTCGCGCACGAACTGCTTGTCGTACGACGGTTGCGGTCTCCCCGGCAGCCATGAGTCGGCCGGCCAGAACCTCGACGAGTCCGGTGTCAGCACCTCGTCGGCCAGCACAAGGGTGCCGTCGGGCCGCCGACCGATCTCGATCTTGGTGTCGGCCAAGATGATGCCTCGTTCGCGGGCGACGGCCGCACCCCAGGCATACACCACCAGCGTCAGGTCGCGGAGTCGCGTGGCGAGATCGGACCCCACCCGGGCGACCACGTCGTCGTACGTCAGCGCCTCGTCGTGCGAGCCGACCGGCGCCTTGGTGGTCGGGGTGAAGATCGGTGCCGGCAACCGCGACCCGTCGCTCAGCCCATCCGGGAGAGGGACTCCGCAGACGCCTCCTGTCCGGCGGTAGTCGGTCAGGCCGGACCCGGCCAGGTAACCGCGGGCGACGCACTCCACCGGCACCATGTCCAGGCGTTCGCAGACCATGCTCCGGGCGGCAAACCCTGCCGGCAGATCGTCCGAGAGCACATGGTTGGGCGCCAGGTCACGCAGCTGGTCGAACCACCACAACGAGAGCTGGGTCAGCACCTCGCCCTTGTCGGGGATCTCGGGTTCGAGGACGTGGTCGTATGCCGAGATCCGGTCGGACGCGACGATGAGCAAGCGGCCATCGGGCAGGCCGTACAGGTCACGAACCTTGCCGGTGTGGAGGTGCTGCGCCCCCGGCAAGACGGCGGCGACCGACACGTCCTACATCCTGCCAGGCGCGCACATGGTTCGTGATGGCGCTCAGAGGATGGGCGCCGGGTGGTACCCGACAGCGTCCGGGTGCCGGGTAGCCAACCGCTCGATCCGGGCGATGACGGCCTCGACCTGCGCGCCGGCTGCGCCGGTGAAGGACAGCGGTTCGGCAAGGGCGGAGTCGATGGCGCCGCGGGACAAGCCCAGCCGGTCGTCGGCCGCCAGCCGGTCGAGCAGGTCGGTCCCGGTGGCGGAGCCCTCGCGCATGGCCAGGGTCACCGCGACCGCCTGCTCGCGGATCACGGCGTGGGCCTGTTCCCGACCGACACCGTGCCGCACCGCGGTGGTCAGCAGCTTGGTGGTCGCCAGCAGGGGCAGGTAGTTGTCGAGCTCCCGCGCGATCACGGCCGGAAAGGCGCCGAACTCCCCGAGCACGGTCAGTGCCGTCTCGAAGACGCCATCGGCCGCGAAGAACGCGTCGGGCAGCGCGACGCGTCGCACGACCGAGTCGGAGACGTCACCCTCGTTCCACTGGTCCCCCGCCAGCTCTCCGAGCATCGACAGCGACCCGCGTACGACAACGGCCAGGCCGCTGATGCGCTCGCAGGAGCGCGGGTTCATCTTGTGCGGCATCGCCGACGAGCCGACCTGGCCCGGACGGAACCCCTCAGTCACCAGGTTGTGGCCGGCCATGAGCCGGATGGTCGTGGCGAGGTTGGCGGGGCCGGCGACGAGCTGAGCCAGCGCGGACACCACGTCGAGGTCGAGCGAACGGGGATACACCTGGCCGACGCTGGTGAGCACCCGCCCGAAGCCGAGGTGCTCGGCGACGCGTCGCTCCAGCTCGGCAAGGCGGTCGGCGTCGCCATCGAGCAGGTCGAGCTGGTCCTGTGCCGTGCCGACCGGGCCTTTGATGCCGCGCAGCGGATAACGGGTGAGCAGCTCCTCGAGCCGCTCGACGGCGACCAGCAGCTCCTCGGCCACCGTGGCGAAGCGCTTGCCGAGCGTGGTGACCTGCGCGGCTACGTTGTGGGTGCGCCCGGTGAGCGCCGTGCTCTGGTGCTCAACGGCACGCTCGGCCAGGCGCACCAGCATGGCCACGGCCTTGTCGCGTAGCAGTTCCAGCGAGGCGCGCACCTGCAGCTGCTCGACGTTCTCGGTCACGTCGCGCGACGTCATGCCCTGATGGATGTGCTCGTGGCCGGCCAGCGCGCTGAACTCCTCGATCCGCGCCTTGACGTCGTGGCGGGTGACCCGCTCCCGGGCCGAGATCGAGTCGAGATCGACGGCGTCGACGACCTTCTCGTACGCCTCGACGACACCTGCGGGCACGGCGACCCCGAGGTCGCGCTGGGCGCGGAGCACCGCGACCCACAGCCGGCGCTCGAGGACCACCTTGTGCTGCGGCGCCCACAGCCGCACCAACTGCACCGAGGCGTACCGCTGCGCCAGCACGTTCGGGATCACGCCGCCATTGTCGCGGATGCGGCGTCTCTATCCCATGTTCACGTGGGATACGGGCACTCCCAACGGGTTGGAACCCATTGGGAGTGCCCCTCAGCCATTGGAAGTACCGCCTCGTACGTCAGCCGCCGAGGGCGGCGATATCCGTCCGGTGGTGCGCCCCGGCGACGCGGATGCACCCCACGCCGGCGTACGCGCGGTCGCGGGCCTGTGCCACGTCGACGCCTGATGCGGTGATCGCGAGAATGCGACCGCCGGCGCTGACCAGGCGCCCGGCTCCGTCGCGGGCCGTGCCGGCATGGATGACGTCGACGCCCGGCAGCGCTGCGGCCTCGTCGACGCCCTCGACGAGATCGCCCGTGCGGGGTCGGTCGGGATAGCCGGCGGCGCCGACGACGACCGTGACGGCTGCTCCCTCGCGCCAGCGTGGCGGCTGTGCTTCGTCCAGCCTGCCCGTGGCGGCGGCGTGCAGCAGGGCAACAGGCGAGGAACCCAGCAGCGCCAGCAGCGGTTGGGTCTCCGGGTCGCCGAACCGGACGTTGAACTCGACCACCCGGACACCGCGGGCCGTTAGCGCCAGCCCGGCGTACAGCAGACCGGTGAACGGCGTGTCGCGGCGCGACATCTCGTCCACGGTCGGCTGCAGCACCCGCTGGGTGACGGTGTCGACGAGGTCGAGCGGCGCCCACGGCAGCGGTGCGTAGGCCCCCATCCCCCCGGTGTTGGGGCCGGTGTCCTGGTCGCCGACGCGCTTGAAGTCCTGCACCGGCAGCAGCGGCAGCACCGTCGTCCCGTCAGTGATCGCGAACAAAGACACCTCCGGTCCGTCGAGAAACTCCTCGATCACCACCCGACGACACCCGCCGGCGTGCTGCAGCGCCACGTCGCGATCGGAGGTGACGACCACCCCCTTCCCGGCAGCCAGGCCGTCGTCCTTCACGACGTACGGCGGTCCGAACGCGTCAAGCGCAGCGGCAGCCTCCTCAGGGGTCTCGCACACGTGGGCCAACGCGGTGGGGACGCCGGCCGCGGCCATCACCTGCTTGGCGAACGACTTCGACCCCTCCAGGTGCGCGGCATCCCGGCTCGGGCCGAAGCAGGCGACTCCCGCGGCGCGAACCGCATCAGCGACCCCGGCCACCAGCGGTGCCTCAGGGCCAAC
>JACCZI010000237.1 GCA_013696015.1 Nocardioidaceae bacterium | reverse complement strand
GCGTTGCGCCCCAGCTGCGGCTCCGCGCTGGCATGCGAGGCCTTGCCGTGGACCACGACCGACCACTCCTCGATCGCGAGACCGACCGACCCAGGCTCGTCGTACGGCGCCGGGTGCATCATCATCGCTACGTCCACGCCGTCGAACGCCCCGGCCCGGATCAGGTCGACCTTGCCGCCACCGGCTTCCTCGGCGGGAGTGCCGAGGACCGTGACGCGTAGCCCGGCATCGGCTGCGATCGGCAGGAGCGCAAGCCCGGCTCCCACCGCCGATGCCGCGATCACGTTGTGCCCGCAGGCGTGGCCGACGCCGGGCAGCGCGTCGTACTCGGCGCAGATCACGACGTGGGGCCCGCTACCGCCGCTGCGGGCGGCGAATGCCGTGGGCACGCCGTACGCCTCGCGTTCGACGTCGAACCCGCCGTCCGCCAACAACTCCGCGCAGCGGGCGGCCGACCGTACTTCCTGGTAGGCGAGCTCAGGATCGGCAAACAGCGCGTGGGAGAGGTCCAGCAGTCGGGGAGCGAGCTCGTCGACCCGTTGGATGACCAGCGCATCGTGATCGGACACGCAAGCAGGGTAGAGACTGCCGACGGTCGCGCACTGACCCGGGGAGGATGGAGCAGGCTGGAACGGAAGTACTGGTAACGATTCCAGTAATCGTCTACAGTGCCGGCCATGGTGGCGACCATCGGTGACGTTGCCCGGCTGGCGGGGGTCTCCACGACGACCGTGTCGCGGCACCTCGCGGGGCAGCGGATCCGCGAAGCCGCTGCGGTCCAGGCAACGATCGAGACGCTCGACTTCCGCGCGAACGAGGTGGCGCGCAGTCTGAAGTCGGGGGTCACCCGGTCCATCGGCCTGGTGGTGCCGGACGTCTCGAACCCGTTCTTCGCTGCCGTCGCTAAAGGCGTCGAGTCCGTCTCGCGGCAGCTGGAGCTGAACGTCTTCCTCAGCAACACCGACGAGAGTGTCGAACGGGAACGAGCCGTCCTGCAGGGACTGGTCGGGCGGGTCGACGGCGTCATCCTGGTGCCGGCGCGGGAGGAAACGGACAACACCGCAGAGCTGCGGCGCGCCAACGTCCCGATCGTGTTGCTCGACCGTCGGCTGCGCGGCGGTAACGACCTCGACTCCGTCCTCGTCGACTCCCCCGGCGGAGCGGCGCAGGCAGCGGAGCATCTGCTGAGCCTCGGTCATCGGCGCATCGGACTCATCAGCGGCCCGCTCGACACGACGCCGGGTCGCGAGCGCCACGACGGTTTCATGGCGGCGCTAGGTGCGGCAGGGGTCGAGCTCGATCCGACGCTCATCCGGATCGGTGACTTCAAGCTAGAGAGCGGTTACCAGGCGACCCTTCGGCTGCTCGGTCTGCCGTCGGCGGTGACGGCCATCTTCGCGGCGAACAACCTGATGTCGATCGGGGCATTGCGGGCGCTGCACCACCTGGGCATTCGGGTCCCCGACGAGCTGTCGTTCATCGGTTTCGACGACCTGGAGCTCGCCGAGCTGCTCAGCCCACCGCTGTCCGTCATCTCTCGTCCGGCGGTCGAGCAGGGGGTGCTGGCCATGCGCCTGCTGCGCAACCGGATCGAGGGCGCCGGATCCCCGAAGGCGCAGCACATCGTCCTTGAGACGCGCCTGCTCGTACGCGGTTCCTGCCGACCGCCTCAGCCCAGTAGTGACGGTGCCATCCCAGCGACACGGATCCCGATCGGGAACCCCTCATAGGAACGGAGGAGCCATGAGCAATCTCATCGAGGGCCAGCCAGTCTTCATCTCCATCGACAACCAGCTGGCCGGGTACAACGAGGACTATGCGGTCCCACAGATGGGTGGGTACGCGCGGCGGGTCGACAACTGTGTGGCGATGCTGACCGCCGCCCGCGAGGCGGGTATCCCGGTGATCTTCCTTCAGGAACGGCACAGCCGGACCCTCGCCGACTTCGGTCGCGAGCTCGACGGCCAGGAGGCCGTCCACTGCGTCGAGGACGACCCGGACACCGCGCTGGTGCCGGCGCTGACGCCTCTGCCCGACGAGTACCACGTCATCAAACGACGCTACTCGGCATTCTTTGGCACAGATCTGGAGATTCTGCTGAAAGGGCTGCGCGCCAAGACCCTTGTGCTCTGCGGAGCGCTGACCGACGTCTGCGTTCACTACACCTTCGTCGACGCGCACCAGCACGACTACCACGTTCGGGTCGCCGCCGACGCGGTCGGAGGCTCGTCGCAGGCGGCGCACGACGCGTCCCTCACCGCCATGGAGTACTTGCAGACGGGTGCGCTGCGCTCGACAGACGACATCATCACCGCATTCCGCGGATATGACGGTTCGGAACGTCCACCTGTGGGCGGGGCAGTCTCCTCGGTCATGGTCTGACTCGTCATGGTCGGAGTCTCGCCGCCCCCTATGACGCCTCCCCCGGGAGCTTCGTCATCAGGGAAGTCGTCACGGTCTCGGACCGTCGCGACCATCGCGGGACTCCGCGTGACGTTCACCCGCGAAGGTCGCGAGCTGCGGGCCTTGCGCGGGGTGGACCTGGCGATCACGCCAGGTGAGATCGTCGGGCTGGTCGGGGAGTCTGGATCCGGTAAGACGGTGCTGGGTCTTTCGACACTGGGGTTGCTGCCCAAGACGGCGCAGATCGAAGGCACCGTGACGGTCGACGGTGTCGAGGTCAACGGCGCCGACGAAGCCACCCGTCGCAGGCTCCGACGACGCTCGCTGGGAGCGGTCTTCCAGGACCCCATGACCTCCCTCGACCCCACGATGCGCATCGGTCGGCAGGTCCATGAAGTAGCCGGAAGCACCGCGGCCGTGCTGCACCTGCTGGACGCGGTGGGCATCCCCGATGCCCAGCGGCGACTGCGCGACTTCCCTCATGAGCTGTCAGGGGGTCTGCGTCAACGGGTGATGCTCGCGATCGCGCTCGCTGCCAGACCCAGGCTCGTCATCGCCGACGAGCCGACCACGGCGCTGGACGTGACGGTTCAGGCGCAGGTGCTGACGCTGTTCCGGCAGATGCGTGACGAGTTCGGCTGCGCCATCCTCCTGGTCACTCATGACCTCGGGGTGGCCTCGACCGTCGCCGACCGGATCTGCGTCTTGTACGGCGGCTTGATATCCGAGATCGGTGCGGTACGGCCCGTCCTCGACCATCCGGCGCACCCGTACACCGCCGCTCTGATGGCCTCACGCATCGGGCTGGACGCGGACCGTCACTCCCAGCTGCCGATCATCGCCGGTGAACCCGTCCATCCGTCCAGCGACATCCGGGGGTGCAACTTCGCCCCTCGATGCCCCGCCGCCACTGCCCTGTGCCGAGAGCAGCGTCCGGCGCTTGCAGCGGTGTCGCAGCACGACGGCCTGGCCGCATGTCACTTCGAAGCCGGACAAGAGGTCGCCCGGAGGCTGTCGGCCGTTGCGGGTCCCTGGGGCACAACCACGACGGCGTCCAACGAGGGCGGCGTCAGCGTCCGCCAGCTCAGTGTCCACTTCCCGGGCCGGCGTGGGCTGCGCCGCAGCAAACCGTTCGACGCGCTCAGCGAGGTCGACCTTTCCGTGGCAGCCGGTGAGGCTGTCGCCCTGGTCGGCGAGAGCGGAAGCGGCAAGACGACGCTGCTCCGTGCCATTGCCGGCTTGCAGGAGCCCACGTCAGGCAGCGTGACCCTGGGAGGTCGCGGCCGTCGGCCGCAGATGGTGTTCCAGGACGCCGGATCCTCATTCACGCCGTGGCTGACCGTCGGCCAACACCTCGAGGAGCGAGTGCCGCATCTCCCGACCGCGATGCGGCGGGAGCGGGTGTCCCAGGCTCTCGAGCGGCTCGGTTTGCCAGCCGAGGTCGCCCGGGTACGGGCACAGCAGCTCTCCGGCGGGCAGCGACAGCGAGCCGCACTGGCCCGGGCGGTCATCGAGCCACCCGACCTGCTGCTGTGCGACGAGCCGATCTCCGCCCTGGACGCCTCTCTCGCCGCCACCGTTCTCAACCTGCTCGGCCGCCTGCGCCGGGAGCTCGGATTCGCCATGGTGTTCGTGACCCACGACCTCGCCGCCGCCCGGCTGGTCGCCGATCGGATCATCGTGATGACACGTGGCCGAATCGTCGAGGTCGGCGCCTCCGACACCGTCATCGGTCAGCCGTCGAACCCGTACACGCAGTCGCTGCTCGCCTCCGTTCCGGAGGTGGCGACATGCCGGTGAGGGGCGTGGTCAGCCTCGGCTCCGGAACCGAGGCTGTGACCCGGAGGGGCCAGGCATCTCGAATCCGCGACATCGGTGCGCTGGAACGTGTCGGCCTGGTCGTACTCCTGCTGCTCCTTTCGACATCGCTGGTGGCGCCGTGGTTCGTCGTGGACCCGGTGATCCCGGTTGCGCCACCCTTCCAGGCCCCCTCGTTGCAACACGTGCTCGGCACCGACGACGTGGGGCAGGACGTCTTCTCGCGGGTGATCTTCGGGCTGCGCACCAGCTGGCTCAGTGCGGCAGCGGTGATCGCGTCGGCCATCGTCATCGGTGGGGCGATCGGCCTGGTCGCCGGGGCACGTGGCGGATGGGTGGACGCGCTGCTGATGCGCCTGACAGACACCTTCCTCGCGCTACCGGGGCCCGTGCTCGCCATCGCGGTGGCGGCCACGCTCGGTGCCAGCCTGCGCAACACCGTGATCGGCATCGCGGTGGTCTGGTGGCCGTGGTACGCCCGCCTGGTACGAGGCGAGGTTCGAGCGCTCGCTGCCAGACCCCACGTCGACGCGGCCCGGCTGAGCGGTGTGTCCGCACCCCGGCTGGTGCTCCGCCATCTGCTCCCCGGCGCCTTGCCGCCGGTAATCGTCACCGCCAGCCTGGACATCCAGATCCTGGTGCTGACCCTGGCCGGCCTGTCGTTCATCGGGCTTGGCGCACCGCCACCAGCGCCGGAGCTCGGCGCGATGGCCGCTCGCGGTGCGGACTACCTGTTCGCCAGCCCATGGATCCCGTTGGCGCCGGGATGCGCCGTCTTCATCCTTGCCGTCGCCGCGAATCTCGCCGGCGACGGCGTTCGTGACCTGTTCGACCGGAGTTGACATGCCCACCCAAGGAGGCCTCGTGCCCAGCAAAGTACGATCCAGCGTCGTCGTCTCGTTCGCCGTCGCGCTCTTCCTAGCGGCCTGCGGCGGAGGTGAGCAGACGACGGACCAACCCGTGGCGGTTGATGACACGCTCGAGCTGGCCTTCTTCGCCGACATGACCACTGCCGACCCCGATGTGTTCTACGACATCGAAGGGCTCGCCGTCATGCAATCGGTCTACGAAGGGCTGCTGCGATACGCCGACGGCAGCACCGAGTTCGAGGGTGACCTCGCAGAGTCCTGGGAGGTGTCCGACGACGGGCTCACCTTTACGTTCACCCTGCGCGACGGCCTGACCTTCGCCGACGGGTCACCGCTCGACAGCGAGGCCATCCAGGCCAGCTTCGAGCGGCGCACCGCCGTTGAGCAGGGTCCGTCGTACATGCTCGCCGGGGTCGACAGCTACGAGACTCCCGACCCGCAGACTTTCGTCGTGAACCTGAAGGCACCGGATGCCGCGTTCCTGCACTACCTGGCCTCGGCGTGGAGCCCCAAGGCGGTCAACCCGGCCACCCTGACCGAGAATGCTGATGACCTCGCTCAGACGTTCCTCGAGACGAGCTCAGCGGGAAGTGGCCCCTACGTGATCGAGGAGTTCACCCGCGGGACCGGGTACACGCTGACGCGAAACGACAACTACTGGGGCGAGGAGCCGTACTTCTCGACGGTGGAGATCGCGGTCACACCCGACGTCTCCAGCCAGATCCTGGCGCTGGAGAGCGGTGACCTGGATGTGATACCGCACGGGTTCCCGTTGTCGAACCTCTCGACCGTCGAGGGCAACGAGGACCTCACCATCGACGAGTTCCCCTCGCTCGGTACGACGTCTCTGTACCTCAACCAGAACAAGGGGGCGCTCACCGATGTCGCCACCCGAGAGGCGCTGATGCGGGCCATCGACATCCCGGGCCTGGTAGCGGAGGTCTATGGCGACACAGCCGAGGTCCCCACGAACGCCTACCCCACCGGTCTTCTCGACCCGTCGCTGGCGACCGTGGACTACTCGGCCGGCGACGCAGCCGCTCAGGACGCCTTGTCGGAGCAGGACATCAGTCTCGACATCGTCTACACCCCAGACTCCAGCGGGGTCCAGCGCCGGCTCGCCGACCTGATGCGCCAACGTCTGGCGGCTGTGGGAGTCGAGGGGCTGCCCCGGCAGGCGCAGCTCGCAGAGGTCTTCGGCTACCGCGAGGACGTCGCGAACGCCGCTGACATCTACGTGTCCACACCGGCTCCGGACGGCGCGCACCCCGATACGTGGGGACGCATCGTCTGGTACACCGAAGGCCCGCTCAACTTCTTCAACTACTCCAACCCGGAGGTGGATGCCGCGCTGGACCGCGGGCTGGCCGCCGTCGACACCGAGGCTGCTGCGGATGCGTACGCTGCGGCGGGCGAGCTGGCGACCGATGACTGGTCGGTCGTCCCGATCGCCTACGTCAGTGATGTTGTTGTCGCTCGCGCCGACCTGACCGATCTGCAACACGTTCCCGCGTACCCGTGGACGGTTGACGTCGCCGCACTGAGCCGCTAGGAGCAGCGATGCTTCGTTTCCTTGCGGTTCGGGCCCTAGGAGCTCTGGGCGTACTCGTGGCGCTCGTCACGGCGGTCTTCGTGCTGCAGACTGCCGTGCCGGGCGACCCGGTTCGGGCGAGTGTCGGCTTGAACGCCTCGGACGAGGTAGTCGCCCAGGAGCGTGAGCGCCTGGGGCTCGACAAGCCGTTACCCACTCAGTACGTCGGCTACCTCGGTCAGGCTGTCCAGGGCAGCTTCGGTGAGTCGCTGCGCACCGGACGGGATGTTCGTGACGACATCGGTGCCTTCTTACCGGCCACCATCGAGCTCGCAGGATTCAGCATCCTGCTGGCCGGGGCGGGCGGCCTGCTGATAGGGATCCTGGCGGTGGTGTCCTCGCGCTTCGCCGCTCCGGCCCGGGTCCTGTTCGTCGGTGGCGCCTCGGTGCCGTCGTTCCTGCTGGCGTTGATCCTGATCTACGTCTTCTACTTCAAGCTCTCGTGGCTCCCGCTGTCGGGGCGCACCAACCTCGACTCGGCCCCGGAAGGTCCGACCGGCCTGCTGCTCGTGGACTCGTTGCTGCACGTCCGTCTCGACGTCTTCGTCGATGCCCTCCGTCATCTGATCCTGCCAGCGACGGCACTCGCCTTGGTTCCGGCCGTGGCGATCGGTCGGGTGCTCAGGTCGTCCCTCATCGAGGTCTACCGAGCCGACTACATTCGCACGCTGCATGCCAAAGGTCTGACACCTCGTGCTGTCCTCTGGAAGCACGCGTTGCGCAACGCCCTGTCTGCACCGCTGACCATGGCGGGGCTGCAACTCGGCCTGCTGCTCGGCGGGGTGGTGATCGTGGAGGCCATCTTCGCCTGGCCGGGAATCGGCCTCTACTTGAACCAGTCCATCCAGTTCGGCGACCTGCGCGCCATCGCCGGAGTGACACTCGTCGTCGGCGCAGGCTACGTCTTCGTCAACACCCTCGTCGATCTCGCTCAAGCCGCGGCCGATCCTCGGATCCGACTCTAGGGAGCCTCCCATGACCAGAACCCGCGGCCGCGTCCTCCTCGCCGGCGAGACGTGGCTCACGTACGGCATCCACCAGAAAGGCTTCTCCGCTTACACCACGGGCGGGTACGAGGTCGGCAGCAACGAGTTCGTGGCGGCCCTGCAGGACCGCGGCTGGGACGTCGACCACATCCCGAACCATCTCGCGACCGAGGCCTTCCCCACGTCCGTTGCAGAGCTGGACGGTTACGACGTCGTCATCCTCAGCGACATCGGAGCCGACACCCTCCTGCTGCACCCCGACACGTTCGTGCGGGGTGAACGGACACCCAACCGCCTCACGGTGATCGATGAGTGGGTGCGCTCCGGCGGTGGATTCCTCATGATCGGGGGTTACATGTCCTTTGCCGGATTCGAAGGCAAGGGCAGGTACCACGCCACACCGGTGCAGGACTGTCTTCCGGTCGAGATACACGGCTACGACGACCGGGCCGAGAGGCCCGAAGGAGTGCATCCGCAGACCAAGGTCAGCGACCATCCGGTCCTGGGCGGACTGCCGGAGCCGTGGCCATACTTCCTTGGCTACAACAGGCTGACCGCGAAGCCGGGAGTCAGCGTGTTGTTGGCGGTGGAAGGCGACCCCTTCCTCGTCGTAGGGCAACGGGGCAGCGGTCGGTCCGCAGCGTTCGCCTCGGACTGCTCCCCGCACTGGGGCAGCCCGGACTTCATGGCATGGGACGGTTACGCCGCCTTCTGGGATCAGCTGCTGGGCTGGCTCGCCGGGCGAGACGCCTGATGCGGTCGAACCGTGGCCGGTCAGCCTCGTGAGCCGGCGTCCGCGGATCGTCGTCGTTGGTTCGACGATGATGGATCTCGTCACGTACGCCGACGTGCTGCCCGGTCCGGGGCAGACGCTACGCGGAACCGAGTTCCGTCTCGGGTTCGGGGGAAAGGGTGCCAATCAGGCAGTCATGGCCGCTGTGCTGGGTGCTGACGTGGTGTTCGTCAACCGAGTCGGAGACGACCTCTTCGGTGAGCTCACACGCAAGCACCTGGCACAGCAAGGGATCGAGCTCCGGCTCGGAGACCCGATCGGATCTGTCTCCACCGGGGTCGCACCGATCTGGGTCGAACCGTCGGGGGCGAACCGCATCATCATCGTGCCCGGCGCCAATGAGGCCGTGACGCCGGATGCCGTACGCGCCGACTTGGCGGACGTGCCCGGCGCTGACTGCGTGGTGTGCCAGCTCGAAGTCCCCCAAGACGCGATCGCCGAAGCCTTTCGGTTCGGGCGGCGTTGGGGTGCTGTGAACGTCCTCAACCCCGCTCCGGCCGGCGCCATCCACGATGACGTCCTGGCGCTCGCGGACTGGATCGTGCCCAACGAGAGCGAGTTCGAGGTGATTTTCGGTGCCCCACCGGAGGACGCGGCGATTCTCCGCGCAGCCGCTGGGCTCGAAGGACGTCTCGTCGTGACGTTGGGTGAGCACGGAGCAGCCGTTGCGGTGGGTGACGCTGTGCGTCATGTCGCTGCCCTGCCCGTCCGACCCACCGACACGACAGGCGCTGGTGATGCCTTCGTCGGCGGTTTTAGCTACGCGCTGGCAATGGGGGCGGACGCTGCAGAGGCAGTCAGGGTCGCCACGGTTTGCGGTTCGCTGAGCACCGAACGCCACGGAACGCAAGCGTCGTTCCCCAGCGCAGAGGAGGTACGACTCAGGTCCGGTCTCCCGGGAGCGGACCCGGCCTAGCCGCGCCGGCGCCCGCGGCGGCCCTCGAG
>JACCZI010000227.1 GCA_013696015.1 Nocardioidaceae bacterium | reverse complement strand
GCTCTGCTGGCCGCGCCGCCGCGTGGCGTGACGCCCGACTCGGTCGCGGGCGCCGCCCCTACCCACTTCGTCGAGCTGAATGTCCTGCTGGCCGAGCTGGTCTCGCGGGCGTCCGCCATCTTGGGCGACAGCTTCGTCGGTGCGTACCTCCAGGGTTCCTTCGCGATCGGCGACGCCGACGTGCACAGCGACTGCGACTTCCTGATACCGGTGGCGGGCCCCATTGCAGCGGCGCAGGAGGCGGCCCTCCGCGAGCTTCATGACGAGATCCCCACCCGCAAGGGTCATTGGGCGCACCATCTCGAGGGGTCCTACCCGGACCAGGACGAGCTGCGGAGCCTCGCCGGACTCGGACGGCAGTGGCTCTACATCGACCACGGTTGGCGAGACATGCAGTGGTCCACCCACTGCAACAGCGAGGTCGTCCGGTGGTCGCTGCGTGAGTGCGGCGTCGTCCTCGCCGGGCCCGACCCGACGACGATCGTCGACGAGGTGCCCGCACACGTGCTGCAGGAACGGATGAGCCAGGACGCCGAGAACTTCCTGCCGAGCCTGTTGACGTGGATCTCGTTCGACATCGCGTGGGCTCAGCGGTACGCCGTCACCACGCTGTGCCGGATCCTCTACACCCTCGAGACCGGTACGGTGACGTCGAAGCAGGCCGCTCTGTTGTGGGCCAAGGAGCACCTCGATCCGCAGTGGTCCGACCTGTTCGAGCAGGTTCTCGGTGATCGCGTGCTCGGATGGGTCCCGGACGAGGCGCCCCGACCCGGCAGCGTGGGCCGCACGCTTGCCTTTGCCGATTACGCCACGTCGACCGCGAGACAGAGGCGGCGGTAGCGCCGGGAGCTCACTCCGCGACCCACAGACAGAACGGGTGCCCAGCAGGGTCCCGGTAGACCCGTACGTCGTGCTGCGGCTGATGGTCGGCCAAAAGCCGCGCCGGTACGTAGGCCGTCTCACTCTGGAACGACACACCCGGCCCGTCGCCGGAAGGACCGATCCTGACCCAGTCGGGCTCATCCGCGGCCACCTGCCACCCGAGAAGGCGGGATTAGAAGTCGGCGAGCGCATGGGCGTCGCGGCAGTCGAGGACCACGGTCGACAGGGTCAGCCGAGGTGAACCAGCCATGCCGCCTTCAGGGGCCGCAGTGGACGCAGTGGACGCAGTGGTGCTAGACGTACTTGACGCCGAGCACGCAAGCCGCATGCAACGAAAACGACGTGCCGGGCGTCTTCCACTCAGGACTCATCTAATGGAGGTCGACATGCTCCGCACGAGACAACTCTCGACAGTGGCGGCTGCCCTCGCCGCGCTTACAACCAGCACGGTGCTGGCGGCCCCCGCCGTCGAGGCTGATGCCAACGGGTTCCGGGACCGGGTGGGTGAGGCGCCTGCTGTCATCGACGTCCAAGGAGTCCGGGTCAAGAACTTCGCGCGAGTCGTGGTCACGGCACGGTATGACGATCTCGTGGACGGCCGCTCCGGCGGCTGGACGGTGTACGTCGACACCAGCAGGCGTCGCGTCGGGCCGGAGTTCGGCGTCAGCGGTGGCCTGAGTACGGGAACCGACTACAGCGTCTACCGAGTGCGCCACTGGAAGTACCTCAGTGGACCGCGGTCGTGCCCGCTCGACCTGAGCCTGAACTACCGTCGCGACACGTCGACCTTCGAGATCTCGAGGCGTTGCCTGGACCGGCCGGGGCGCATCCGCGTTGCGGTCGTCGCTGGCAAGGCGCGCCGAGATGGCTCGTGGCACAGGGACTGGGCGCCGCGCCGCCACCAGTTCTACGACTGGGTCGCCCGCGGCTGATTTGAGGAGTCAGTTCAGGCGTACGACCGTGATACCAGCCCTGATCGCGGGCTGACTCATGGCTGCCAATGCGGCGCCCGCCTCGTCCAGCCCGACCTCCTGGCCGACCAGCAGGTCAGGGCGCAGTACCCGGGAGTCGACCAGCTCGAGAAGCGCTGGGTAGTCGCGGGCGGCCATGCCGTGGGAGCCGTGGATCTCCAGCTCCTTGGCGACGACCCGGTCCATCGGCAGTGGGGGAGTTGAGTGTCTGCCCTGCAGGAGGCCGATCTGCACGTGCCGTCCCCGCGGTCGCAGGCAGTTCACCGAAGCCAGCGC
>JACCZI010000224.1 GCA_013696015.1 Nocardioidaceae bacterium | reverse complement strand
AGTTCCGAGCGACGCGGATGATCATCTCTTGGATGAGCACCGTCTTGCCGACACCGGCACCACCGAACAGGCCGATCTTGCCGCCCAGGACGTACGGGGTCAGCAGGTCGATGACCTTGATGCCGGTCTCGAACATCTTGGTGCGCGCCTCGAGCGCGTCGAACGCGGGTGACTTGCGGTGGATGGGCCAGCGCTCCTCGATCTGGAGCTGCTCATCCTCCTTCAGGTTGAGGCACTCCCCGATGGTGTTGAAGACGTGGCCCAGGGTGACCTCGCCGACGGGGACCGAGATGCCCTCTCCGGTGTCCTCCACCTTCGCACCCCGGACGAGCCCATCGGTCGGCTGCATCGAGATCGTGCGCACCATGCCGTCGCCGATGTGCTGCTCGACCTCGAGGGTCAGCGTCCGCTCGTTCTCGCCGAGGCGCACGTCGACGTGGAGCGCCTGGTAGATGTTCGGCATCGCGTCGACGGGGAACTCGACGTCGACGACCGGGCCGATGATGCGGGCGACCCGGCCGGTTGCCTTGCTACCAGATGAGTCGCTCTGTTCCTTCTGAAGCGTGGCACTCATGATTCTCACTCATTCCCGGCGGTCGCGTCGGCCAGCGCGTTGGCGCCACCGACGATCTCGCTGATCTCTTGGGTGATCCCGGCCTGGCGGGCCTGGTTGGCGATCCTGGTGTACTTCTGGATCAGTTCCTCGGCGTTGTCCGTCGCCGACTTCATCGCCCGCTGCCGCGCGGCGAGCTCCGAGGCTGCGGCCTGCAACAGACAGAAGTAGATGCGGGACTGGACGTAGCGGGGTAGCAACGCGTCGAGCACTTCGGCGGCTGACGGCTCGAACTCGTACAACGGCAACATCTCGGCGGACTCCGGACGCTCGTCGCCCTCGACGACCTGCAGTGGCATCAGCCGGATCACGTCGGGCTGCTGGACCAACATCGACCGGAAGCGGGTGAAGACCACGTGCACCTCGTCGACACCGTGCGCGTCGTCCTCGCCGTCTCGCTCGGCAACAAATGCCTGCACCAGCCGGTCACCGACCTCGCGGGCGTCGGCGTACTCCGGCCTGTCGGAGAAGCCGGTCCACGACTCGACGATCTCGCGCTGACGGAATCTGTAGTAGCCGACGCCCTTGCGCCCGCACACGTAGGTGTCGACCTCCTTGCCCTCGTTGGTCAGCTTCTCTCGCAGCCGCTCGGCCTCCCGCAGGACCGCGGCGGAGTAGGCGCCGGCCAGGCCGCGGTCGCTGGTGATGACCAGCATCGCGGCGCGGCGCGGGTCCTCCTTCTCGGTGGTCAGCGGATGGTCGACGTTGGAGAACGTCGCCAGCGCCGACACCGCCCGGGTCAGCTCACGGGCGTACGGAGTCGCTGCCGCCGCCCGCTGCTGCGCCTTGATGATGCGGGAGGCGGCGATCAGCTCCATGGCCCGGGTGATCTTCTTGGTCGTCTGCGTCGACCGGATCTTGGCGCGGTACTCGCGCAGCGTTGCGGCCACGTGCTCAGCCCCGCCTCTGCTTGACGATCTGCTCCTGCTCGACGTCCTCGTCGCCGAGTGGCTCCACGTCGGCCTCCTTGCCCACGCGGATCGACTCGCCCTCGCTGGTCTCGAACTGTCGGGCGAAGCCGTCGTAGGCATCGGTGAGCGCCGTGTCGGTGTCGTCGTCGAAGGTGCCACTCTCCCGGATGCCGCTGAGGATGCCGGAGTGCTCGCGACGCAGGTAGTCCAGGAACTCCGCCTCGAAGCGCCGGATGTCTGGGACCGGCACCGGGTCGAGCCGCCCGGTGGTGCCGGCCCAGATCGACGCCACCTGCTCCTCGACCGGGAACGGCGAGTACTGCGGCTGCTTGAGCAGCTCCATCAGGCGTTGGCCCCGGCTGAGCTGTTGACGTGAAGCGGCGTCGAGGTCGGAGGCGAACATCGCGAACGCCTCCATCGCGCGGTACTGCGCCAGGTCGACCTTGAGCGACCCGGTGACGTTCTTCATCGCCTTGACCTGGGCGGCGCCGCCCACCCGCGAGACAGAGATGCCGACATCGATCGCCGGCCGCTGGTTGGCGTTGAACAGGTCGGAGTCGAGATAGATCTGACCGTCGGTGATCGAGATGACGTTGGTTGGGATGTAGGCCGAGACGTCGTTGGCCTTGGTCTCGACCAGCGGCAGCCCCGTCATCGAACCAGCTCCGAGCTCGTCGGACAGCTTCGCGCAGCGCTCCAGCAACCGGCTGTGCAGGTAGAACACGTCACCCGGGTAGGCCTCACGGCCCGGCGGCCGGCGTAGCAACAGCGACACGGCGCGGTACGCCTCGGCATGCTTGGACAGGTCGTCGAACACGATCAGCGCGTGTCTGCCGTCGTACATCCAGTGCTGGCCGATGGCCGAACCCGTGTAGGGCGCGAGGTACTTGAAACCGGCGGGGTCCGAGGCCGGAGCCGCGACGATCGTGGTGTACTCCATCGCGCCGGAGTCCTCGAGCGCCTGACGCACCGCGGCGATCGTCGAGCCCTTCTGTCCGACCGCGACATAGATGCAACGGACCTGCTTCTGCGGGTCGCCGGTTTCCCAGTACGACTTCTGGTTGATGATCGTGTCCAGCACGACGGCGCTCTTGCCGGTCTGCCGGTCACCGATGATCAGCTGCCGCTGGCCGCGCCCGATCGGCGTCAGCGAGTCGATGGCCTTGATCCCCGTCTGGAGCGGCTCGTGGACGCCTTTGCGCTGCACCACGCTGGCGGCCTGCAGCTCCAGCACCCGGCGATCATCTGTCTCGATGTCACCGAGCCCGTCGATGGGCTGCCCGAGAGGGTCGACGACGCGCCCAAGGTATCCGTCCCCGACGGGTACCGACAGCACCTCGTTGGTGCGCCGTACCTGCTGGCCCTCCTCGATTCCGGCGAACTCACCCAGGATGACCACGCCGATCTCGCGGACGTCGAGGTTCAGTGCGAGTCCAAGAGTGCCGTCCTCGAACGTCAGCAGCTCGTTGGTCATCGCCGACGGGAGACCCTCGACGCGGGCGATGCCGTCGCCGGCCTCGGCGACGATGCCCACCTCTTCGCGGTCGGCCCCGTCGGGCTCGTAGTCGGCGACGAAACGCTGCAGCGCTTCCCGGATCTCGTCGGGACGGATCGTGAGCTCCGCCATGGTGGTCCCTGCTTCCTGGTCGGGTCCTGCTACGTCGGTGTCGTGGGGCCGGGTTCGTTGGGCCGGGGTCAGCCGGCGATGCGGCGGCGGGCGTCCTCGAGTCTGCCGGACATCGTCGCGTCGATGATCTCGTCGCCCACCTCGACCGAGAGGCCGCCGAGCACGGCCGGGTCGACGAGGACGTTGAGGTGCACCGGCCGGCCGTACTGGCGCCCGAGCACCTCGGCCAGCCGCTCGTGGTCGGCGTCCGACAGCGGCTGCGCCACCGTCACCGTC
>JACCZI010000200.1 GCA_013696015.1 Nocardioidaceae bacterium | reverse complement strand
GCCGTACCCCGCACGATCGAAACCGACCAATCGAATTCCCCGCTCTTCGGCGTCGGCGGTCAAGGTGGCCGCCAAGATGCCGCTGCCGGGAGTTCCGTGGTGGACGACCACGGGCACCCCCGCCGGGTCACCCGCCTCGTACGCGCGCAGCGTGCGCCCGCCACCCACCGGCACATCATGGGTGCGTGCCGAGGCGACGGCTGCCGTCATGGCCGGGACAGCAACGCCGGTGTGTCGGCCGTAGCGGTGACCGTTGCCGAGGCCAGGCCGCGCTCGGTGGCGACGCTGGCAAGCCACGCGGCGAACCAGCCGATCGCCAGCCCGGCGACGTCGTCGAGCACGTAGTGCCAACCGAAGTAGATCGTGGACACGAGCGTGAGCCCGAGGTAGGACCACAGTGCACCGCGCAGCAACGGGAGCAGCCCGAGGCGGTGGGCGATGAGAGCAGCGCTGAAGACAACTGAGACGTGCAGCGACGCGAAGCCGGCGATGCCCTGCAGCGAGGATGTCGCGAAGGGGTCGGCGAGGACGTCGAGGCGGCTGTTGGCCAGGCCCTGCTGTAGCCGAGCCACGCCGGTGACCGGCAAGTCGGCGAAATCCTGAGGGTGCGCGAAGGCGGGTCCGAGCGAGGGCAGCAGGAAGTAGCTGGCTGCGCCGACGACCCAGTTGATGCACAACGCCGTGACGTAGTAGAAGCCGCGTCCGATGTCCCGGCTCCACACCAGGGCCGCCGCCAGCGAAACCGGCACAAACACCAGATAGCTGACGTAGGCCCACGACAGAGCATGGGCGGCGAACCCGGTGCCCAACAGGTTGTGCAGCACGGCGGCAGGGTCACCACCGAGCATGAGGGCATGATCGAGCTGGGTCAGCTCCTCGTCCGCGAGCCCTTCCCTGACGAACGGCAAGAACCCTTTCAGGTTCCGGTATCCCACGTAGCAGGCGTAGAACGACAGCAACCCCGTCATTACCAGCCGGAAGCGGCTCGGCGTCCACCGTTCCCGCAGCACGGCAACCGCGGCGGGGCCGAAACCAGCGATCCGCCGGGTCCGCATCAATGCGCGAGGCACGATGTCGAGACAGAAGAAGACTGCGATGATGCCGGGCAGCCGCACGTACGACGGACCCGCGATGCCGTCGGGGTCGCGGATCGGAAGGTCGAGCACGAGGGCCGAGACGACCGTCACGACGGCAATGACGCACGCCAGTACTACGGCGAGCGCGTGGGGCCGACGGACCATAGCCCCGAACGCTACCGCCCGGACGGCTCGGCGTCGCCGTCCCGACCTCTTGTGTTCATGCCGGGCTGGCCCGGGCGGCGTGCCCATTACCCCGGTTGTGGGTGTGTGCAGTACGACACGTCTGTCCGTGAGGGTCGCTCCCGGCGGGAGCTGTTCAGCTCGGCAATGACCGGCTGAGCCAAGGTTTCCGGCGTTGCGTCGCGGAACTGTCGGTCACTCGTGGCAACGTGACCTCCCAGTAGGCACACCGGTGACCGGCCAGGAGGTGGACCATGACCGTGTGGGTGATGCACTGCACGCACTGCCGTGAGGAGCGGGATTTCGAGCAGCCGCCGTGCGGGGAAGGTCACGGCGTTGACTGCCCTGACCTGGCGTGCATCGAGTGCGGGATGGCCGTCGTGCTGCCGGGGTCGCAGACATTCGTCACCGAGCCGGGCGCGACGGTCGAGCTGCGCGCGGCGGGCTGACCGGCCCGACTAGCGCCGCGCCGCTGGCAGCTGGTCGGTGCTTGCGCCCAAGACATCGACGTCGGTCCGGACCGCTCGGACGACCGGGTGGCGCAGCACTCCAGCTTCCGTGACTTCGGCGTACTCCACCTCGACAATCAACGGCGGATGCCGCAGGCCAGCCCGCAGTTGTCGGCGCATGCCGGCTGACACACCGGCCGATGCGTTGCCGACCGCAACCAGACGACCAGATGGGTCGACCAGAAACAGCTGCAGCGAGCGGAGCTCGCTGGTGCCCGCGGCACCGGACCACTCCACACCGCCCACGAGGCAGCTCAGCGTCTGGGTGGCCTTGATCTTGACCCAGTCGCGCGAGCGACCCGGGCGGTAGGGGCTGTTCTGTCGCTTCGCGACCACACCCTCGAGGGAGTGGTCGCGCACCAGCTCCCACAACACCCAGGGGTCGGTGGCGCACACAGTCGGCCCCAACCGGCCGGACCAGCCCATGGCTAGATCCTCCAGCATCCCCCGGCGACGGACGAACGGTTCACCGGTCGTCGCGCTCCGAGAGACCTCCAGGACGTCGAACACGTAGAGGCGGGCAGGCAGGTCGCGGACCAGAGCTACAGACGCCGCCTTCTGCGCCGTCCGCCGCTGTGTCAGCGGCCATGAGGGCAAGCCCATCGAATCGGGCACGGCGATCTCCGCGTCGAGGACGAGGGAAACGTCGGCCAGCCCGACCAGCGACTCGACCAGCTCCGGGAATCGGGTGGTCAGGTCCAATCCGTTCCGCGACGTCATCACGACGGCCGGGTCGCTTGATGCAGCAGGCGAGACTCGCACCAGCGCGCGGATGCCGTCCACCTTGAGGTCAAAGGCGTAACCGCTCGCGGCGAGGCGATCCAGGTCCTGCTCGGTGCCGCGCTCGGCGAGCATGAACTCGGGTTGGGACACGCCTGCCCTTGTCAGGTCCGCAGCGGCGTCGCGCTGGTCACGGTGCTGATCCTGGTGCTGATCCTGAGGCTGCCTCCAGGGCATCGAGAGCCGTGACGTCGTCGCTGCTGAGCACGAAGTCCGCCACGTCGGCATTGGCCACAATGCGTTCTCGGGCCTGAGACTTCGGGATGACCACGATGCCGTGCTCGAGGTGCCAGCGGATGATCACTTGGGCTGGCGTCCGTCCCAGCCGCTCGGCGATCTCGATGACCACCGAGTGCTCGAGGGTGCCGCCCTTCAAGGCGCTGTAGCCCTCGAGCACGATGCCACGCTCTCGATGCCCCGCGAGCACCGCCGCGTCGAAGAGCAAGGGGCTCCACTCGATCTGGTTGACCGCGGGCGTGACACCGGTGCAGTCGACCAGCTCGTCGATCTGCCCGAGTGAGTAGTTGCTGACTCCGATGTCACGGGTCATGCCCTGCTCCTGCGCGGATGCGAACGCGGTCCAAACATCCTCGGCGACTCCCTCGTCGGGAGTCCAGTGGATCAGCCACAGGTCCACAGAGTCCGTACCCAACAGGTCGAGGCTTGTACGCAACGTGTCGAGCTCATGCCCGCTGCGTGGCGGCAGCTTGGTCGTGACGAACACGTCCTCGCGCGCCACGCCGGCGCTCCGGATGCCCTCGCCGACCTCGCGTTCGTTGCGATAGACAGTCGCGGTGTCCAGGAGGCGGTAGCCGACCTCGAGCGCCGTGGCCACCGCCCGGCTGGCCTGTTCGCCCTCCAGCTGCCAGGTACCGAGCCCCAACAGCGGCATTGCTGCGCCGCTGGGCAGGCCCACGGTGCAGTCGGGTACGGCGGGAGAGGAGGCGGCTGTCATAGCCGCGATCGTGCCCTACCTCGGAGGGCGAGGACCAGGTGGGCTCGGCATCGTCCGAACGGTGGCACACGTGTAACTAAACAGTCACAATAAGTGAACCAAGGTAGTCCGAACCGGGCCGGTGCTGAAGGCTTGCCACGTGCGCACTGTCCGGAGGATAGGTGCCGCCGCCCTCTGCTGGCTGATGTTGCTCGTAGCGGCGGCCACCGTTGTCGTGTGGTCGCAGGACCGAACCGAGAACGCACAGCTGACGCGTTTCGAGGCGCGGGCCGCCGCCGCAGCCTCGATTGTGGCGGCGTACGCCCAGGATGTGTTCGACCGTGAGCGCAGGATCGCGGACTGGCTGCCCAGCCGGGCTCCGAGCGACGCGGCCTTCAGCCGGGAGGTCTTCGCGGCCGGTTTCAGCGGCGCCGCCCTGCTCGACGCCTCCGGCCGGCTGCTCTCCAGTGCCCCGATCGGCGCCAGCTCTCCGGTGAACGGCACAGAGGCGACGTCGGGCTACTTGAGCGAGGCATTCACCGGCCGCGCCGTCGTCTCTGATGCTCTCGCGACCGGTCCCGCATCGGCGAACTTCGCCCTTCCGCTGCAGGGTGGGAGCGGGCGGGTTCTGACGGTTGCACTGGACCTGCGCGAAGGGCCGCTGCAGTCGTTCGTGTCAGCCTCACCGGTCCCAGGCAGCCGCGGCTTCCTTGTCGACTCGCGGGGCACGCCGCTGATCATGGGCGGGGACGGGGCGGGTGCCCAGCTCGATGGCTTCGATGTCGCTGCCGCGCTCAGCGAACCCGTCCACCGCGAGGACCGGGTTGCTGTGGCTGCGCCGGTGCCGGGGACCCCATGGCGGCTGATGCTGACGGCCCCGGAGGACGCGGTGTCCCCCTCTCCCGGCACCAATGCAGTCGCCTGGTGGCTGCTCGGCGGGATCGCGGTGGCCACGCTGGTCGGAGGGCTGTTGTTCGGGTGGATCTGGGCAAGCAGGCGGCGCAGCCGGACCGCGCAGGCCGAGCTGGCACAGCAGTTCCGGCTCACCGTCGAGAACGCCCCGATCGGGATTTGCCTGGTAGGCCTGAACGGGGGATTCCTGCACACCAACGTCCAGCTGCAGCGCATGCTCGGGTACACCGCCGAGGAGCTGCGGGGCCTCTCGTTCGGTGACATCACCTATCCCGACGACCTGGAGGCCGGCCTCGCCCTGCTCGATCAGCTTGTCGCCGGTGCGCTTCCTCACTACCAGATGGACAAGCGCTACGTCCGGCGAGACGGGTCGCTGATGTGGTCCAAGGTGTCGGTGAGCCTGGTCCGCGACGAGGCGGATCGACCGTTGCACTTCGTCGCTCAGGTCGAGGACGTCACCGAGGTCAGGGCCGCTCAGGAAGAGCTGCAGCGCCGGGCGTGGTACGACCCGCTCACGGGCCTGGCCAACCGCAACCTGCTGCTCGACCGGATGGCACAGGTTCTCGTGCAGCGTGACCGCGACCAGGCCATCGTCGCCGTCGCGGTGTGCGACCTCGATCACTTCAAGCGCATCAACGACTCCCTCGGCCATCCTGCGGGCGACCGGCTGCTCCGTGAGGTTGCGCGCCGGATGCAGGATGCCGTACGCGGCGGTGACACCGTGGCCCGCCTCGGCGGCGACGAGTTCGTGCTGCTGCTGAGCGAGGTCGTCACCGATGACGAGGCAACAGCAGTTCTCGAGCGCGTCAAGGCCGCCGTCGAGGCGCCGATAGGGATCGCCGGTCAGGAGCTCGTCGTGTATTTCAGCGCCGGGCTCGCGATCGCCGCCAGCAACCAGTCGGCGGAAGCGCTGCTGCGTGACGCGGAGACCGCACTGTATGCGGCGAAGGGCCGCGGCCGGTCCCGCTGGGAGCTGTACAGCGGCGGGATGCGCCAGCGTGCCCTCATGCAGCTCTCGATCGAGTCCGAGCTGCGGCGTGCCATCGAGCAGGACGAGTTCGAGCTGCACTACCAGCCGATCGTCGACCTCCGCACCGGGCAGGGCGTCGCATACGAGGCCCTGCTGCGCTGGCGGCACCCGCAGCGCGGTCTGGTGCTTCCCGGCGGCTTCCTCGACATCGCTGAGGAGTCCCAGCTCATCGTGCCGCTCGGGGAGCTGGTGCTGCGCCACGCGTGTCGCTTCCTCGCCCGGCATCCGCAAGCCAGGTGGCGTGTCTTCGTCAACGTCTCGCCGGGGCAGATCGGTCGAGGGTTGCTCAGTGCGGTGATCTTAGAGCTCGACACCGCAGGGGTGCCGGCTTCGCGGCTAGGACTGGAGATCACCGAGAATGCCGTCCTCGACGCCACCGGACCCCGCCTCCGGGAAATGCAGCAGCTGGCTGACATGGGGATCAACCTGCTAATGGACGACTTCGGTACCGGTTACTCGGCGCTGACGTCCCTGTTTGCTGCGCCGATCTCCGGCATCAAGCTCGACCGGTCGTTCACGGCGCGGCTCGGTGATGGCGGATCGGGCGACCGAATCACGGCCACCGTCGGCGACCTGGTGGCGAGCCTCGGCGCCCACGGGGTCGTCGAGGGCATCGAGACCGTGGACCAGAGGCGCCGCGCGCTGAGTCACGGGTGGACGTACGGACAGGGCTACCTGCTCGGACGACCGGTGGCAGAGGCCGACCTTGTGCTGCTCGACGACGAGGCCGATGTGAGCTCCGACTTCGGCGCCGTCGCGATCTCCGTTCTCGAGCGCGCTGAGTGACGGATGTGGGATGGCCGGTGCTCGTGTGATGTGTTTGGTCACCGTGAGCCACCGAATGCAGTAGCCTCCGGACTGCAATGCACCGAGTCGGTGGCCTCCATACGGGTAGGAGAAACACATGAGGTTCTGGAAGACGAGCGCGGCGATGGGCATCGTTGCCCTCCTGTCCGTTCCGGCGGTCCAAGCACCAGCCGATGCGGCAGCGGGCGTCACATGCCGCGGCCGGGCGGCGACGATCGTTGGCACCGACGGCCCGGACAAGCTCACTGGCACCCGCAAGAAAGACGTGATAGCCGGTCTGGGCGGCAACGACGTCATTAGGGGCAAGGGTCGCCTCGACGTCCTGTGCGGCGACGGCGGGAAGGACATTGTCAAGGGTGGCAAGGGCGAGGACAAGATCCAAGGCTCCGCCGACAACGACCGGCTCCGCGGCGGCCCGGACAAAGACATCCTGCGGGGTGGTGGCGGCAACGACAACATCAAGGATGGCAAGGGTCCCGATGCCTCCTCCGGCGGCATCGGCGATGACGTCATCCGCGGCGGCAGGGGTCCCGACCGGGTAGCTGGCGGGCCGGGCAACGACAATCTGGGCGGCGGCCCCGGCGGCGACTTCTTGTTCGGCAGCGACGGCAACGACACCCTCGTCGGCAACGCCGGCCCCGACCGCATGCAGGGTGGAGCGGGTGATGACAGGCTCGACGGCGTTGACGGCGCACCCAATGACCGCTTGGCGGGCAATGGCGGCGTCAATGTCTGCCTGTTCGATGTCGGTGATGCAACAAGCGGCTGCACACCGTAACCGCTCGCCTAGCAACGATCGCTGGATCGCCCTGCTATGTCGTCCGCCGGCTCCGGCACACCCACCAAGGTGCTCTCCATTGTCGGAGCCGGTCGGAGCGGCACCACCGTGCTCGCGGCCGTGCTCGGCGAGGGCCTGGGTCGTTTCGACGCCGGCGAGGTGCGCTGGCTGTGGAACCGTAGTCTGCAGGAGCAGCGACCGTGTGGCTGTGGTTTGCCGCTGAGTCGGTGCCCGATCTGGTCACGGGTCATCCAGGGCGTCCTGGGCGTCGCGCCCGCCGACCAGACCACCTCCTTAGCGGCGGCCGTCGACATCGTCGCTGCGGAACGTGAGCTGACGCTCCGCCACAACCGGCTCCGCCTCTTGCGCAGCGCCGATGGACGACACACGGAATGGTCTGCCCTCCGGCTCGTCCGCGCCGTCACCAGCGACCTGTACTCCCGCCTGGTGGACGTCACCGGGGCCGGTGTCGTCATCGACTCGTCGAAACGGCCCGCGGATGCGGCAGTCCTGGCAGCGCTGCCGTCCATCGACCACTACGTCCTGCATCTGGTCCGTGATCCGCGGGCCGTCGTCGACTCCTGGGGACGTGCGAAGCCGGCCCTCGACGGTACGACGGTCATGTTGCCCATGCGACCGGCGAAGATCGCGCTCCGATGGATGGAGAGCAACGGCAGTGCGGAACTGCTCCGACGTCAGCTGCCGCACGATCGTTGGTTGTTCATGAGGTACGAGGACTTCGCGGCGCAGCCGAGGACATCGGTTGAGACCATCCTGGGCTTCATGAACGAAGGCGTTGCGACGCCCTTTGCGAACGCCGACACCGTCGTGCTCGGAGGCAACCACACCGTGGCGGGCAACCCCGATCGCTTTCGCAGCGGATCGGTCACGATAGTCAGCGACGAGAAGTGGCGACGCCGCATGCCGCGGCACCGACAGCTGGCAACGGCGGCTGCCAGCCTTCCGCTGTTGCACCGGTACGGCTACCCGATCACCGGCGTCCGGTCGAGCTGAGCGCGCGCTCGGCCCTCGAGGCCCCACGGTGGCGGCGGGACGCGCATGGCCTGCAGCTGCTGCGCCAGCAGGACGTCCCACGGCTTGTAGAAGTCGGCCATGGTGGCCGCTGCTGCGGCAGAGACAGTGAGCCGTGACGTCTCTCGGTTGACCCGGTAGTACATGCCTCGAAGTGCGCGCTTGGTGGTCCGGTGCTCCCGAAAGAAACGTTCCGCGCGGCGGTTGACGGCGAGCGCTAGCCGTTGCGCCTGGGCATTGCGATACTGCTCAGTCTTGTTCTCGACTGCGAGGTCGAACGAGTCGACGACGTCTGTGTCAAGGTCGAGCCACCCGCAGATGCCCTTCAGGACTCCTACCGGGTCGTTCTTGACGTCGTCGAAGTAGACGATCTTGAGCCGGTCGCCGTACTCGGAGTGCCACGCCTCGAGCCACCTGGCGTAACAACCGCTCCCGAGTGACCAGTAGGTCAGGTTCTCGCGCCGGGAGTCGATGCCTTGACGGTTTAGTTCAAAGCAACGGTCGAGGTAGTCCTCGAAGGTCATGGCCTTTGGCACCCGAGCTCTGCTCTTAACGAACCGGAAAGACGACCAACAGCGGTCGGACGGGGAACGCAGGCTGAGCAGCACGCGTACGTCGGGAGAGATCTCGTGCATGCTCCGCGCGAGTCGCTGGCCACCGTAGAGGTATCCCGGTGTGGCCTCGATCGCGTACCGCTCGGCCTTCCAGTGTCGGACGTGGTCGGCATACCTGGACACCGGCTCCAGCGGCTCGCCGAAGCGCAGTGGGTCGAAAAACCGGGTCTCCTTGACGTCGGACGGGCAGATGTCGTGATGTTGCGCCAGATAGTTGAACAGCGACGTCGTGCCGCTCTTGAGGACGCCGGCGATGACGAGGTTGGGCACTCGTGCCGATGCCGGTTCCGTCATCTGTCCACGCCTTTTCGCAATCTCGATCGCACGGCTCGCAGGGCCGGCGCGGCAGCCGCCGCGGCTCCGGCGACACCGCCGGCGGAGAAGACCACAGTCTCCAGACCCGGGTCGATGCTGGCGAACCGGTACTTGTACGGCTCGCTGCCACGCAGGAACCGGTACTCCTTCATACCGTCGGCCTGCGCCTGCTGGATCGTGTCGGAGACCATCAAGATGCCGACCGAATAGCGCCCAAACTGGGACGCCCAGCCACTCTGGTAGCCGGACTCGACGGTGCCGTAGCGGAACCCGTAGCGAGCGGCGGCGGACTCACCGTCGACATCGAGGTGGCGAAGCCGCAACCAGCCGTGGTCGAGCGCGCAGCGCGCGAACTCCCGGTGGAAGCTGTGCTGTCGAGAGAAGCGGGTGCCGTCTGGCCACCGCGCCAGGTGCAGCCGGAAGAACCCGTCCAGCGCCTCGTCCAGGTCGTCCTGTTCTGTCACCGTGGTGATGCGCACCTCGTGTTCGTCTCGGATACGTCGATCGTCCTGCCGCAGCTCTTTGCGCAGTCGTCGGCTCCAGCTGCCCGTGGTCTCTTCCCATGACTCGCGCAGACAGACGATCGGACTACCTTCCCGGTTCACGACGCGGCCGGGGAGCCGTCGGCTCCAGACGCTGGCAGCCGGTAGCTGCTCTCCGACCACCACGTCCCACGCTCGCTTCTGCAGCAGGCTCCGGATGGCCCGAGCCACCGCCGGCTGGTCGCCCGGTGCGCAGATCGGTCCCAGCTGGTCACCCGCGTGATGCCCCAAGAACCGTCCGACCTTCATCGGGCGTTCCGCCCACAGGTAGAGCGGAAGGATGCCTCGCAGTGTCCCCGACGCGTCCCGCAGCGCGAACGCCGTCAGCTTCCGACCCTTGCCGAAGTGTTCCCACCACAGTCGGTTCCACTCCCAGGAGGCAAAGACGTTGCGCGTCCGAATCGCGAGGTCCGTCCATTCCGGCCGCAGCTGGTCCAGGTCGGCGACTGATTCGAGCTGTAACGGAGTTTCGGACCGGCGGTCGGGGCTCACTGCACTGACGATTCGGTCCAGATCGGAGGCGCTGAGCCGGTGGTGGACCGGCAACGCCACGGTACGTGCGCGCCGGTCAGCGGCGGACGCGGCCGCTGCCGGCGGCACCGCCGGA
The DNA here is from genome assembly GCA_013696015.1 of Nocardioidaceae bacterium. Taxonomy (GTDB): domain Bacteria; phylum Actinomycetota; class Actinomycetes; order Propionibacteriales; family Nocardioidaceae; genus JACCYJ01. The sequence continues at coordinate 1,010 of JACCZI010000200.1, read as the reverse complement.
TGGGGAGTCGACCAGAAGTCCACGGGCTGCACTCCGCGATCGACAAGTCGACGGATCACTGCTGTCTTGTCGGGCACCTCGATCGGGAACGCGAAGGGCGAGGCACCCTCGAGAAGGTGGTCGAAGGGAGCGGGGACTTCGTCCGCGAGCTGCTCGGCGAGCAGTCGGTAGTTCTCGCGGCGTACCTGGGCGACGTGTTCCCATGCCAGCCGAGGCAGCAGGAATGTTGACCCGGCACCTGGCCGAGCGGTGGGATCACCCAGCGAGGAGCTCCGCTCGATCGAGAACTGCCCCTGCCCGCTGCCGTTCCCGGAAAGCCGGTCGTCCAGCAGTCGGGTCATGGGCAGCTTGCCCGAAGCCCATGCCGCATGCAGCGCGAGGAGTCGACGTCTGTCGTCCACACGGGGTCCGCCCCGTCGGACCGGCAGCGTACGGGTGTAGGACGCGCTGACGTACGGCAGGGGCAGCATCTTGTACAGACAGAAGATCGACAGGTCCGCAGACTGGCCGACCGGTCGGCCGTCGACGGTCGACAGCCATGCCTGGGCGGCGTCCTCGATCAACAGCAGCCCGTGCTCGTCGCACCAGCGTCGCCAGCGCGCCGCGTCGCGAGGGAACCCCATGACGTGGATGAGGTAGAGCGCGCGGCAGCGCGGTCCGGCGATCTCCTCGAGCTCGTCGAGGTCAGGTTCCAGGTCCTTGGTCGCCCCGTAGAAGACGCATTCGATGCCGGCGCGCCGCAGCGCCTCGACCTCGGAGCCGTGGTGGTACGCCGGCATGAGGACTTGGTCGCCCGGCTCCAGGCCGAGTGCCGTGACCCCGGCGTGGAGCGCATGCCGTGCCCGGACGAATAGCTGACCGTTGTGATCCCCCAGGGGAAAGGGCAGCGCCGTGTTGGTGCGCTGCAGATAGTCGGTCGGAGACAGTGGCGCCCAGATGCTCAACAGTCCGTCGGTCACCGGGTCACCGCGCCAGCACCCGCTTGGCCAACGGCCGCCCGAAGCGGAACG
>JACCZI010000194.1 GCA_013696015.1 Nocardioidaceae bacterium | reverse complement strand
GTCTTGAGCGATACGATTCCCTCGACCTCGACCTCGGGGCCGCACCAGCGCAGGCGTACCTCGTGCGCCAGCTGCAGCAGGTCAGCGATCGCCGCGTCGGGCAGCTGCAAGACTTCAACGACCTGCTCGTACGCCAACCGCTGCCCGTCGCGCAACACCCGGTCACGGGCGACTGCAAGCACGTCCGGTGTCGCAAGGGCGGTCATGGCCGCAATGTAGCGAGGCGGCGGGCCGATAGCCTGACCGGGCCATGTCCTGGACGCCCGCTGCTCCGGCCTTGTCCGGTACGGACTTGAGCGACTTCGACCGGCGTCATCTGTGGCACCCGTACACGTCGATGACGGCACCGCAGCAGACCCGCACCGTGGTCGACGCGGCCGGCGTGCGGCTGCGGTTCGACGACGGCACCGAGGTCATCGACGCGATGTCGTCGTGGTGGTGCGCAATCCACGGCTATCGGCACCCTGTCCTCGACGCGGCGGTACGGGGCCAGGTCGATGCCGTGTCGCACGTGATGTTCGGGGGCCTGACCCACTCCCCCGCTGTCGAGCTGGCCCGGCGGCTTGTGGCGCTGACACCGGACGGCCTCGAGCACGTCTTCCTCGCCGACTCAGGCTCGGTGAGCGTCGAGGTGGCGATCAAGCTCGCGCTGCAGACACAGCGAGGCGCCGGCCGCCCCGGGCGCACCCGGTTGCTGACAGTGCGCGGCGGCTACCACGGCGACACGTTCGGCGCGATGAGCGTCTGCGACCCGGTCGGCGGCATGCACGCGATGTTCGCGCAGACCTTGTCACAGCAGGTGTTCGCTCCCCGGCCACCCGCCGGGCCCGACGCCGACATCGCGGCGTGGACCCAGGCCGTCTCGATGCTCGTCGAGCAGCATGCCCAGGAGATCGCGGCGATCATCGTCGAGCCGGTGCTGCAAGGCGCCGGTGGCATGCACATCTACCCCTCCGCATGCCTTCAAGTGCTGCGCAGCCTGGCCGACGACCACGACATCCTGCTCGTGCTCGACGAGATCGCCACCGGGTTCGGGCGTACGGGGACGTTGTTCGCCAGCGAGCATGCCGGCGTTGCGCCCGACATCATGTGTGTGGGCAAGGCGCTGACCGGCGGCTACCTCAGCCTCGCAGCCGTGCTCGTGACCGCCGACGTCGCGGCGGCGGTTGAGGGCTCGGAGTCAGGTGTGCTGATGCATGGGCCTACCTTCATGGCCAACGCTCTGGCGTGCGCCGTGGCCTCCGCCTCGATCGACCTGCTGCTCGAGAGCGACTGGTCGCACCGGGTCGAGGCGGTCTCTGACCAGCTCCGCTGCGGTCTCTCGCCACTTCGATCGCACCCGGGTGTTGCGGACGTTCGTTCGATCGGGGCCGTCGGCGTGGTGCAGCTGGACCGCCCGGTCAACGTCGGTCGGGCCACCACAGTGGGGATCCGCAACGGCGTCTGGTTGCGGCCGTTCCGCGACCTCGTCTACACCATGCCCCCGTACGTCTGCACCGATGACGAGGTGGCGACGATCTGCGCCGCGATGGCGGCGGTCGTCGACGAGGAGTGTGAATGACCGCCCTGGACACCTGGCTTGCGGAGCAGGCGGCGACTCGGCAGGCGGCCGGACTGGTGCGCCGGCTGGCACCCCGCGGGCCCGCCGAGGGCATGCTCGATCTGGCGGGCAACGACTACCTCGGGCTGTCCGGCCACCCGCGGGTGACCGCAGCGGCGGCGGAAGCCGCGAGCCGCTGGGGAGCCGGTGCCACCGCCTCGCGGTTGGTGTCCGGGTCGCTGACCTTGCACGAGGCGCTGGAGCGCGACCTCGCGGCGTTCACGGGGCGCGACGATGCGCTGGCGTTCTCCTCCGGCTACCTGGCGAACCTCGGCGTCGTGACCGCACTCGCCGACGCGGACACGCTGATCGTCTCTGACGCCCACGTGCATGCCTCGCTGGTCGACGCCTGCCGGCTGGCGCGCGGTGCTGTTGAGGTGGTGCCGCACTCGGACGTGGCTGCCGTCGAGTCAGTGCTCGCGGCGCGGACGCAGCCACGGGCACTCGTGGTCGTCGAGTCGATCTACTCGGTGCTCGGCGACGCAGCGCCGTTGCCCGAGCTGGCGGCTGTGTGTGCACGCCACGACGCGACCCTGCTGATTGATGAGGCGCACGGCCTCGGCGTTGCCGGGCCGGGTGGTGGGGGACTTGCCGCCGAGCTGGGCCCTGACCTGGCCGAGCGGGTGGTGTTGACCGTGACGCTGTCGAAGGCGCTCGGGGCGCAGGGCGGGGCCGTGCTCGGCCCGGCTGCTGTCGTCGAGCATCTGGTCAACACCGCGCGCCCGTTCATCTTCGACACGGCGTTGGCTCCGTCTTCGGCAGCGGCCGCCCGCGAGGCGCTGGCGGTGCTTCGCGAGTCGCCTGGGCTAGCCGACGCGACGCGTGTGTGCGCGGCCTCACTGGCGGCAGCGGCTGACGTGCCTGCGCCGGCCGCGGCC
>JACCZI010000150.1 GCA_013696015.1 Nocardioidaceae bacterium | reverse complement strand
CACACCGTGTCGCGGCTGTTCGGTTCGCCTCCGGGATACGTCGGCTACGAGGAGGGCGGTCAGCTGACCGAGAAGGTGCGGCGACGGCCGTTCTCGGTCGTGCTGTTCGACGAGGTCGAGAAGGCACACCCGGACATCTTCAACGCGCTGTTGCAGATCCTCGAGGAGGGACGTCTGACCGACAGCCAGGGCCGTGTCATCGACTTCAAGAACACCGTCATCATCATGACGACGAACCTCGGCACGCGTGACATTGCCAAGGGGCTCAACCTCGGGTTCGCGCAGGCCGGCGATGCGGCAGGGTCGTACGACCGGATGAAGAACAAGGTGATCGAGGAGCTCAAGCAGCACTTCCGGCCCGAGTTCTTGAACCGGGTCGACGAAGTCATCGTGTTCCCGCCGCTGACCCAGGACGAGATCATCTCGATGGTGGACTTCATGCTTGTGTCGGTCGAGGAGCGGCTGAAGGACAAGGACATGAGCCTCGAGCTCACTCAGGCCGCCAAGGAGATCCTGGCCACCCGTGGGTTCGACCCGGTTCTCGGTGCCCGTCCGCTGCGCCGCACGGTCCAACGCGAGATCGAGGACGTGCTCGCCGAGAAGCTGCTGTACGGCGAGGTACGCCCCGGTCAGATCGTGCTGGTCGGTGTCGACGGCGAGGGGCCCAACGCAGTCTTCACGTTCAGCGGCACCCCGAAGGCCGAGCTGCCCGACGTGCCAGCGGTGGAGACCGCCGCAACGGAGTGACTCAGGAGGCGCCGCTGATGTTGAGTGCCACGACGCCCACGACGATCAGCGTGATCGCCGCCACCTTCAGCACGTCGAGGCGCTCGCCGAGGAACAGCACGCCGATTGTCGCCACGAGTGCGGTGCCGGCGCCGGACCACACCGCATACGCGATCGAGACCGGAATCTCTCGCACGACGAGTGCCAGCAACGTGATGGACAGTGCGTAACCGGCGCAGACCAACAGCGTCCACGCCGGCGAGGTGAAGCCAGCCGTACGCGGTAGTAGTGCCGTGGCGGCAACTTCTACCCCGATCGCGATCGCGAGCAGCATTGCTGCGAGTGCCATGGTCCAGCCCTTTCCGTAGCAGTTGCTACATCGGGTACTGTAGCACCCACTACATATAGCGGGCTAGATACGGCGGTGCAACCCGGAGGCGGATGGTGTCACGGCGCGAGATGTTGGCCGAGCAGGTGACCGACTACGTGTTGGAGCACGGCATCATCGGGCTGAGCCTCCGCCCGCTGGCCGCTGCGCTGGGCACCAGTGACAGGATGCTCGTCTACCACTTCGGCACTCGCGATGCGCTCGTTGCCGAGGCCATCGAGCTCAGCAACGCCCGCTCGGTCGGTGTGCTGCGTGGGCTTCGCGCGGTGCGCTCGGTACGCGCCGGGGTGCTGGCGCTGTGGCAGGTGATGTCCGACCCTCAGGTCGATCGCTGTCAGCGGGTGTACGCCCAAGCTGCCGCGCTCGGCCTGCTCGGCCGGGAGCCATTCGCCGACACCGTGCGCCGCAGCAACGCGGAGTGGATGCGTGCGGTCGCCGACTACCTCCGCTCCTGCGGAGCATCGCCTGGCCGGGTGCAGCGCATCGCCCGCCTCGTGGACGCCACGATGATGGGCCTCCAGCTCGATCTGTCCGTCGAGGACTCCGATGGCGTCGAGCGGGCAATCCGGGATCTGGCGCGGACCGCCCAGCGGATCAGCGACAAAGCGGCCTGATGCCAGGCAGGGCGGCCCCGATCAGCGAGGGGCTCGGCCTGGTAAGCGTGAGCACCTGGCGTCAGAATCTATTCTGCTCTCCTTGAAGTCGTCCTGGCGCGAAACCAGCGCCAGGCAGCGCCGCCGGTTCGAAGACAGGTTTGTAGTCACGCTCTGAAGGGCGGATCTCCTCCCGTCGGTGCGTTGTAGGCTGACGCGTAGGGTGACCGGCCCGTAACGTCGGGTCACGTACCGAGGTGAGGAGCCGGCGATGCACCGAGCATGGATAACGGCGGCAGCGACCGCCTTGACACTGCCGGCGCTGGTTGGAGCCGCTGTCACCGGCGCCATGGCCGGGGTGACGTACACCTGCGGTGGTGAGACGGCGACCATTGTCGGGAACGACAGCGGGGACACACTGGTCGGGACCCCCCTCGATGACGTGATCGTGGGGCTCGACGGGACAGACACCATTGACGGCCTCGCCGGCGACGATGTCATCTGCGGTGGGCGTGGCATCGACACGATCGATGCCGGGCGTGGCGACGACACAGTCTACGGCGGTGCCGACGGCCGCGCCCACGGTATCGAGGGGGACTCGATCGAGGGAGGGCCGGGAAACGACACGCTGCACGGCGGCCTCGACCCGTCAGAGAGCGGTGGGTCCCAGGAGAACGAGGACGTCGTGGTCTACGCGGACGCGCCCCGCGGTGTGCACATCACGCTCGGGCCTGGCGAGACAACGGTCACCGGCCAGGGCGTCGACACGATCGACGGCTTCAACTCTGTCTTCGGTAGTCAGCACGACGACGTCATCACCGCGGGTGCCGAGACCGACGTGGTGCGCGGGTTCGGTGGCGACGACAGGACCACCGTCGACTCTGAGGAAGGTGAGGTCTTCGGCGGTAACGGTGACGACGTGATGCGGCTCGGTTACTACGTCTATGGCAACCACGGCGATGACGACATCAGATTCGCCTCCAAGCAAGCCAGTGGCGGCACCGGCAACGACGTGATGGTCAGCACCAAGCACCGGGACGTCTACCGGGCTGGGCCGGGTGACGACGTGATGCGCGGGCGGCAGGGCAGGGACGCCCTCTACGGCGAGGAGGGCAGCGACCGGATCGTCGGCGGCGGGCGCGACGACGTGGTGTACGGCGGCCCGCAAGCAGACCGGCTGGACGGAGGCCGCGGCGACGACCAGCTCGAGCCTGGAGATGAGACGGGCCAAGGCAGGCGTCCGTCCGTCGCTGATGACGTGGCGCGAGGAGGTGCGGGTCGTGACACGGTGGCCTACCCGGACACCTCCCGGCCCAGCGGCGTGCGGGTGGATCTCGCCGAGGGCCTGGCCACCCGGGTGGGGCGCGATCAGCTCATGGGCGTCGAGAACGTCTCCGGCGGCCCCCGAGGCGACCAGCTCTTCGGGGATGCCGGCCGCAACCTGCTCACCGGCAGCGGCGGAGACGACAACATCGTGGGTCGGGGGGGTGACGACGCCGCGATCGGCGACAAAGGGGTCGACCGGTGCGAGGCGGAGACCGAGACCTCCTGCGAGCGGTAGCCGGCCGTCAGACGTCGGCGCTGGATCGGATGAAGCGCTCACGCAGTGCCTGCTACAACCATGCTGGACGCGAACGCGCTGACGCCGATGGCCAGCTAACGATGGAGTCAACGCCAGCAGGTTGAGGAGTTGATGGCCGCGGCTGAGATGGGGAGCCTCTTAGAGTCAGGCGTCTTGGCCGAGGTGGCGAGAGGTTGCGACGCCAGGCAAGGCAGCCCGGCCATCACCGAGTGGCTGCACCAGCCCGTCTGCGATGAGACCGTCGAGTGCGCGCTCCCGCTGCCTGACATCGGCCCAGGCGGCTTCCAGTGCATCACGTCCCACCCCGTGCGGGGACTCGCGTACCACCGCAAGCAACCGGCCACGACACTGTCGGTCGGTGCCCTCGTACGCCGGCCGGCGCCGGCGAGGAGCCTCCGGCGCCGGATAGCCGGCGGCGCGCCAGCGGCACACGGAGGAGAGCGGACATGCCTCGCAGGACGGAGCGAGTGCCGTGCACACCAGTGCGCCGAGCTCCATGACCGCCACCGACCACTGAGCCGCTGCCTCCGGGTCAGCCGGAAGCAGCTCCGCGGCGGCGGCACGCTCGGCCACGGTCAGCCCGCTCGGTGCGGCGGCACGACCGTGGATCACCCGAGAAAGCACGCGGCGGACGTTCGTGTCGAGCACGGCGTGCCGCTGCCGGTGAGCGAACGACGCGATCGCGGCGGCGGTGTACTCGCCGACGCCCGGCAGGGTTCGCAGCTCGTCGAGCCCGAGCGGCACCTGGCCACCATGCCGATCGGTGATCATCGAGGCGCTGGCGTGCAGCCGCAACGCCCTGCGTGGATAGCCCAGCCGGCCCCATGGACCGCCTCGCCCGTAGGCGCAGCGGCCAGCGACGCCGGGGTCGGCCAGCGTCGCACCCAGGCGTCGTAGGCGGGCAGCACCCTGGCCACCGGGGTCTGCTGCAACATGAACTCCGAGACGACCACCTGCCACGGGGTCGTACTGACCGCCCGCCATGGCAGAGCGCGGGCGTGGTGCCCGTACCACTCCAGAACACGCACCTGCGGCCCGGTCATGCCCGCGATTGTGCCGACAGCCTGCCGGTGTCGCTACCGGTCGGAGCCGCTGGCGGCCTCTAGCGTGGCTTGGATGAGCAGCATTGCACGCCCCTCGGGACCGTTGTCGCCGCGCGTCTACTGGACGCGCCGGCTGCTGCTGCTCGTGATAGTCGCGTTGCTCGCCTGGGGTGTGCTGCGATGGGTGGGCGATTCGCCGTCGGCGGCCGACGATGCGGCCGCCCCGGTGACGACCGAACCGGCGTCGACGCCGCCGTCATCTCCGGCCGCCGTTCGCCGCCCCAGGGTCGAGCCGACGGCTGGCGTCAGGCTCGTTTCGGCACACTTCGACGCCGCCGAGTCGGGGTGCGAGGCAGCGGCGGTCCGCGTGGTGCCCGAGGTGCGAGCCCCAGCGCTGGTCGGTGAACCCGTGCAGCTGCATTTGCGCGTCACCACCACGTCAGAGAGGTCATGCACCCTCGACCTCGACGCCGCATCGCTGCTCGTGGCGATCACTGCGGGAGAGGAACCGGTCTGGTCGTCGTCACGCTGCCCATCGGCCATGCCGTCGAGCTCGCTCGTCGTGCGGCCTCACTGGTCGAGCGTGGTCGAGGTGGTGTGGTCGAGTCACCTCGGGCGTGTCGGGTGCGACACCACTGCCCCAGCGGCGCCAGCGGGGTTCTACACCGTGCAGGCGGCGCTGGTTGAAGGTGAGCCTGGCATCACCGACTTTGAGCTCGAGATGCCCCGTGACCCGGCTCCGCGGGCGCCGAACGGCTCTCGCGACGACCGCGCCGGCGACCCGTCGGGGCGGCGGGCCACGCCTCAGACGTAGCGTTCGAGGATGCTCGACTCGGCCAGCCGGGACAGGCCCTCGCGGACGCTGCGGGCTCGCAGCTCGCCGACACCGTCGACGGCCTGCAGGTCTGAGATGGTGGCGGCAAGCAGCTTTTGCAACGTGCCGAAATGCTCCACGAGCCGCTCGACGACCGCTCCAGGCAGCCGCGGCACCTTGGCAAGGAGCCGAAATCCGCGAGGCGACAGCGCCGCGTCCAGATGCTCACCGTTCCCGAGCTCGAGAGCGCGGGCGACGGCGGCGATGTCGACAAGGTCGAAGGCGCTGAGGCGCCCCAGCTCTCCGAGCAGGTCCTGCGGTGAGCGGGCCTTGGCCAGCACTGGGCCTCCCAGCGGCGCGTAGTCGCGCACCACCAGCTCGCGCTCGACGTCGACGCCGGTGACCAGTTCCTCGAGCTGCAGGCTGAGCAGCCGGCCGTCGACGCCGAGCTCGAGAACGTAGTCTTCGATCTCGCGCGCGATGCGCGTCACCATCTCGAGTCGTTGCGCCACTGCGGCGACGTCCCGCACGGTGACCAGGTCCTCGATCTCCAGCGCCGACAGCGCACCGGAGACCTCGTCGAGGCGCAGCTTGTAACGCTCCAGGGTCGCCAGCGCCTGGTTTGCGCGGGACAGGATCTCCCCGGTGGCCTCCAGCACGCGGCGCTGGGCGTCGACGTACAGCGCGATGGTGCGCATCGACTGCGACACCGAGATGACTGGCAGGCCGGTCTGGCGGGCCACACGGTCGGCGGTGCGGTGACGAGTGCCGGCCTCGTCGGTGTCGATCGTGGGGTCGGGCATCAGGTGGACGGCCGCGCGCATGATCCGGGTGGCTTCCTTGTCCAGGATGACTGCGCCGTCCATCTTGGCCAGCTCTCGGAGCCGGGTTGCACTGAACCCGACGTCCAGCGCAAAACCCCCCGTCGAGATCGACTCGACGATGCGGTCATGACCGAGCACCACCAGGGCACCGGTGCGCCCACGCAGGATGCGCTCGAGCCCTTCGCGAAGCGGGGTGCCAGGCGCGACGTAGGACATCGTGGCACGCATCCGGACATCGGGGCTGCTGCGTTCTCCCGGCCGTTCGGTGCTGGCCACTGTGTCCCCCGCCCCAGTCGTTTCGCGGTCAAGTGTAGGGGGGTCACCACACCTGCGGAGGTCTCACGACGGTTCAACGACGCTGAGATGAGGCCGCGGCAGTCCGTGGTTGGGTTCGATGCGGTCCGCGACATCGCCCTGCACGAGGTGCAGCACTCGCAGCGCACCGACGACGTCAGGGACGTAGATGACCCGCATCCCGTCCACTTCGATGGTCGAACGAGGCGATGGACCCAGGTCGCTCGGAACAAGTGCAGAACGGAATCCCAGCCGTGCTGCCTCGCGCAGCCGGTGATGAAGGCCGCTAACGCGGCGCACCTCACCTGCCAAGCCCACCTCTCCGAGCGCCACAAGGTCGGTCGGGACGACGGTGTCGACGCAGGCCGAGGCAGTCGCGATCGCCGTGGCCAGGTCGGCGGCCGGCTCCCTCAGCCGAGCACCGCCCACGGTGGCCAGATAGACGTCGGCCGGACCTAACGGGATCCGGGCGCGACGTTGCAGCACAGCCAGGACCATCGCCACGCGGGCGGAGTCCAGGCCGCTCGTCGCCCGCCGCGGCGCGGTCGAGGTGGTCGGCGCCACCAGCGCTTGCACCTCGGCGAGCAGGGGCCGGCGGCCCTCCATGGTCACCGTCACGCAGGTGCCGGCGATAGGTTCGTTGTGACGCGATACGAACAGACCCGTCGGGTCGGCAACTTCGACGATGCCGTCGGCGGAGAGGTCGAAGCACCCCACCTCGTCGACCGGCCCGAACCGGTTCTTGACGGCGCGGACCAGGCGCAGCCGAGAGGCACGGTCTCCCTCGAAGTGCAGCACGACATCGACGATGTGCTCGAGCGCCCGTGGCCCGGCGATGGCGCCGTCTTTGGTGACATGCCCAACCAGCACGGTCGCCATGCCGGTACGCCGAGCCGCCCGCACGATCGTCGCCGCCACCTCACGCACCTGGGTGACGCCGCCGGGCACGCCCTCGACCTCAGCGGTGCCGACCGTCTGGACGGAGTCGACGACGAGCAGCGACGGGCGCACCAGCTCCACATGTGTCAGCACCGCGGCCAGGTCGGTCTCAGCGGCGAGATAGAGCAGCGGATGGACGGCGCCGGTGCGGTCGGCTCGCACCCGCACCTGTGCGGCTGACTCCTCGCCCGTCACGTACAACGTGGTCTTGCCGGCGCGGGCCCAGGAGGCGGCCACCTCGAGCAGCAGCGTCGACTTGCCAACGCCCGGCTCGCCGGCGAGCAGCATGACCGCACCTGGGACTACTCCGCCGCCGAGCACCCGGTCGAGCTCGCCGACGCCGCAGCTGGCCGCGGTCGACGCCTCGATGTCGATGTCCGGCATCGGCCGAGCCGGTGTGCTCACCGGTCCGGGGATGGTGCGCGACCGAACCGGCGCGTCCGCCTCGGTGACGCTGCCCCAGGTCTGGCACTCCGGACACCGCCCGACCCACTTCACTGTCTCCCAGCCGCACTCCCCGCAGCGGTAGCCGGGACGCACCCTGGCCCGGACCGAGATGCCTGACGAGCTCATGCGAGGAACGTAGGCGACGCCACCGACATGCCGGGGGACTGCCACGGGCGAGTCAGTACCGGCGCCACCACAGGTTGACTGCATAGTCCACCTCGAGTCCGCGGTGGTCGACGAGCAGGCGCTCGGCGTGCTGCGGCTCGAACTCGATGCGTACCACGTCCTCGAGGTCCCGGCGGCTGGAGAAGCGCCACCAGATGTCGAGCGGCTCCCGCCGCCAGCCGTGCCCAGACCAGAACCGCTCGACGACCGAGGGCTCGTACTCGGGCCGGGCGGCACGGAACCACTGCCCGAAGGTGCTGCGCGTCGCATCGTTGTCGATGACGAACGCCGCACCGCCGCGACGGATGACCCGGTCCAGCTCCTTCAGGCCCGGCTCGCACCCGGGGCCGAAGAAGTAGGCCCAACGGATCTGGACCACGTCGACCACCGCATCGGGCAGCGGGATGTCTTGTGCTGCGCCCTGCAACACGCGCACGTTCTGGAGCCCGCGGCACCGCCTTCGCGCGAGCCGCGTCAGGCCGGCGTGCGGCTCAACGCCCACGACCTCGCCGGCCTGCGCCGCCCAGCGCGGCAGGTGGTAGCCGGTGCCACACCCCAGGTCGAGCAGCGTCGCGCCGTCCCAGGCCGCGATGCGCCGCATCGCCTGCTCGATGCGCTGCTCCGGATCGGCGGCGGCGTTCTCGACCTCGTACCGGGTCGGGTGGCGCCAGATGTTCGGGCTGGGCACCGCGCCGACGCTGATGCGCGCCACCCGCGGAGCGTACGGGTCAGATCCGAACGTCTCCGGCGGCGGTCGAGAAGTGAGCGGCGACCACGCCGGTGCGTTCGCGAGGCGCGACCCACTCGACGGCGATCCCGCCGAGGACGACCGTCGCCGGTTCCCCGAGCCACTCCGAGACGACGCCAGGATCGCCCGCGATCTCCAGCGCCATCAGCTCCACCGCCCCGCTCGCTCCGGCGGACGGGTGTTGCTGCAGGCCGACCTCCCATTGGATGAGGAACGGCAGCTGTGGGTCGGACTGCGCATCCACCACTCCGAGCTGTCGCCAGCGCAGGTCGAAGCCGTCCGGGCGGTGACGGTTGCCCGGCACGGCGCTGCGACCGAGCCGCTGTTCGACCGGCGTGATGTCGTCGACCGCGACCACCCACCCGAACCAACCACCGCCGGCCTCCGAGCGCGCCCGCACGACCTGGCCGAACGGTGCTTTGTCGGACGCCGGATGGTCCAGGACGCCCACCACCTCCACGTAGCGCCTCGCAGTCAGTGGTAGCACCATGTTGCGTGTGCCGAAGCGGGGATGAACCCCGCCGTCGGCGAAGCGTTCGCCCAGCTGCGCTGCCAGGGACGCGGTCGTTCCGGCCAGTCCGCCGGGGGCAGCGGCGTACGACAGGTGGTCTAGGCGCATACGGTGCATTGTGCTCAGCGGGTCGGGTCGGCGCGATGCCGGGTACGCCCAGGGGCTTGGGCGAGCCGTTCCTCGCACAGGCTGACCAGGACGCCGTACGCGGCCGGTCCCATCAGCACCACCAGCTCGTCGCGGTTCGCCAGGTAGACCGGCTCGGCTCCCAAGTGCGCCGACGTGTCCGACGAGCAGTACCAGTCCAGGTCGTGACCGCCGGGCCCCCAGCCACGCCGGTCGTACTCACCGATGCTGACCTCGGTGTACGACGTACCGTCGCTGAGCTCGACGTCACGGAACTGCCTGCGGATCGGTAGCTGCCAACAGACGTCAGGCTTGGTGGCAAGGGGTTTCCGGCCCTTGGCCAGCGCCCACTGGTGCAGCGCACAGCCGGCGCCGCCGGCGAAACCGGGCCGGTTCAAGAAGATGCAGGCCCCGTCGACGACCCGGGTCTTGCGCTCGCCGTCGGAGTCGACCTCCACCCACTGCCCGTCACGGCCCTCGGCGCGGTGCTGCCAGTCCTTGACCCGCAGTCGTCGTACGTAGCGCCCGACCCTTGCCTCGTCGGCCTCGTCGGCGAAATGTGCTCCCAGCGTGCAGCAGCCGTCGTCCGGCCGGTCGGCGTAGATGCCTCGACACCCGGCACCGAATATGCACGCCCACCGCGAGGTCAGCCACGTGAGATCACACCGGTAGACCTGCGTTTCGTCGGCCGGGTCGCGAAACTCCGCGAAAGAGCGCGGGAAATCTAGCGCGACCTCGGGCACAGGGTGGAGCCTATAGAGCGTGAGACGTCGAGCGGTCACGGTATCGATCGGGCTCTGCTGGTGCCTGCTGGTGGTGGGTCTCGCTGGGGGCGCGCCCGTTGCTGCCGACGACCGCGTGGACCGTCACGCGGTCACCGGCGACCGGCCATCGGACGAGCGGGGCCAGTTCTTCATCCGAGCGGGCACGCTGCGGTGGCGCTCTCCGAAGCCACTGCCGGTCACAGACGCACGACCGGAGTTCCGCGTGGGCTCCCGCGTCGTCGGCTACCCCGAGCTCGGCGGCGACGGACGCACCCTGTCCCTGTCCCTGTCGGAGCTGGGCGGATATGCCCCGCACCGGGTGCAGGTCTGGTTGGGTCCGCAACGGCTGGACCTGGCCGGCGCCAGGACGCGGACGGCTCGTCCGGACCCGATCGGGGTCGGCCCCACCGTGACGCCCACCCGGGACCCCGCAACGCCGGGTGCCTTCGAGGTCCGCAGCTTCGACTACCGCTCGGCGGCGGTGCCGTTCACCGGGTACCCCGCGCCACTGGAGGTGCTGGGCCACGCCGTGCTCCCGAAGCGCCCGGGCCCGGCGCCCCTCGTGCTGTTCCTGCATGGACGCCACCAGGCCTGCTACGGCGGGCGAGGCGGCGACGGGTGGCCCTGCGGTGGCACGTCGAAGCCGGTGCCTAGCTACCTCGGCTACGACTACTCGCAGCAGAGCCTGGCCTCGCAGGGGTACGCGACCGTCTCCATATCGGCGAACGCGATCAACGCTCAGGACTTCGCCTCGTTCGACGGCGGTGCGCGGGCTCGGTCGGTCCTCGTCCGGCACCACCTCGAGCTGCTCGCGTCGTGGTCCGCCGACCCGACCAGCGCCCGCTGGGCGGATGCGCTCGACATGGAACAGGTGGTGCTGGTCGGGCACAGCCGCGGTGGTGAGGGGGTCGACCAGGCGGCGATCGACGCCAACCTGGAGCAGCCCTACCGGATCACCGGCCAGGTCCTGATAGCCCCGACCGACTTCGCCTACCAGACCGCTGCCTACGTACCGACCGCGGTGCTGCTGCCGTACTGCGACGGCGACGTCTACGACCTGCAAGGCCAGCGATTCGTAGATGCGGCGCGTGACCTGACCGCGGACGACACGTCGTTGCGCAGCAGCGTGCTGATCAGGGGCGCCAACCACAACTTCTTCAACACCGAGTGGACACCAGGGCTGTCGCAGGCGCCCAGCTTCGACGACTGGTTCGACCGGGACGATCCGGTGTGCGGGCGGGTCGGATCGGACACCCGGCTGCGCGCCGGTGAGCAGCGTGCCACCGGGTCGACGTTCGTCGCGGCAGCGGTACGTGCCTTTGTCGGATCGCAGCCGCGGATGGTGCGCTGGCTCGACAGCGCCCGACCGCTGCAGCTGCCCTGGGCCGGTGACGCCGTCGCGTGGACGCACGCGCTGGGGGGCGGCCGGCGAAGCACCGTCGTCCCCGGCGACACCATGACCACGGGGGGAGCGGCCCGGCTGTGCACCGCCGTCCGACCGGCCAACCTGTCGGTCGAACGTGCTCCGCCGGCCTGCGGTCTGGCCAGATGGGACCGGCAGGTGCACTGGTCGCCCCGGGCGGACGACTTCCTCTTCCCGGAGACGGTCTACGGACAAGTCGCTGCCGGTGAGGCCGCGGAGGTGTCATGGCAGGCGCAGGGCGCGGTCGGCTCGCTGACACCGGACGTGCCGCTTCGCCTCGGGGCGGCCGACGCCGCCCTCGACCTGCGGGTCATCGCAGGACCTCGGCGCACGGTCCGCTTCGCGATCCGGCTGTCCGACGGCGACAGCTCGTGGACGTCGCCACAGCAGGTGCTGCGCCCCTTCCCGGGCGGACGCAACCTGGCTCCGCTGTGGGCTCGCAGCGTCCGAGTAGCACCGTCCTCGCCACCCTCCGACCTCGACCTCGACGCCATCACCGAGGTCGAGATCGTCACCGCGGGCGACACCGGTCGGCTGTGGGTCCTGGACGCCTCGGTAC
>JACCZI010000173.1 GCA_013696015.1 Nocardioidaceae bacterium | reverse complement strand
TCGCGCTGTGGACCGGGTGTTCCCGGTCCGTGGTTCAGCCGACTACGGCTCGGCGCACCACGACTACCCGGCTACCGACATCTTCGCCGGTTGCGGACAACCGGTGGTCGCGCCCGTCCGGGGCACCGTGCTCGAGGTGTCGCGTCGCGACATGTGGGATGCCGAGACCGATCGGCCGAAGGATCGCGGCGGCAAGTTCGTGTCGATCCTCGGGGTCGACAGGGTCCGCTACTACGGCAGCCACCTGCGCTCGCTGGCCCGAGGGGCGCACCGCGGGGCACATGTGAGCGCGGGCGAGATGATCGGCCGGGTGGGACGCACCGGCAACGCCCGTTCGACCCCGTGCCACCTGCACTTCGGCTTGAGCCCGCGCTGCCACGAAGCCGGCGACTGGTGGATCCGGCGCGGCGTGGTGTCCCCGTACCGCTATCTGCGCTCGTGGCACGGGGGCGGCGACCGTTCGCCACGGCACGTGGTGCGGGCGTGGCGACGCGACCACGGCTGTCAGCGCTCGGCGGTCCTCGGTCGGGGCACCACCTAGGATGGGATGTGGCCGCTTTGCAACCGACGGGGTGAGCGACGCCCCGGTCTAGGAGTCGAACGACGTGGCACTGCTCGACAAAGTCCTCCGGATGGGCGAGGGCAAGGTCCTCCGGCAGCTCGAATCCGTCGCCCGCCAAGTCAACGCCATCGAGGACGAGTTCGTCGCGCTGAGCGACGCGGAGCTGCGGTCCCAGACCGAGCAGTTCCGGGCCCGGCTCGCCGAGGGGGAGACGCTCGACGACCTGATGCCGGAGGCGTTCGCGACGGTCCGCGAGGCGGCCCGGCGGGTGCTCGGTCAGCGGCACTTCGACGTCCAGGTGATGGGCGGCGCCGCACTGCACCTCGGAAACATCGCCGAGATGAAGACCGGTGAGGGCAAGACGCTGGTGGCGACGCTGCCGGTCTATTTGAACGCGCTGGCGGGCCAGGGCGTTCACGTCGTCACCGTCAACGACTACCTGGCGAGGTATCACGCGGAGTGGATGGGCCGCGTCTACCACTTCCTGGGCATGAGCGTCGGCATGATCCTGCCGAGCATGACCCCGGCGCAGCGGCACGAGTCGTACGCCGCCGACATCACCTACGGCACCAACAACGAGTTCGGGTTCGACTACCTGCGCGACAACATGGCGGCCTCTCGGGAGGCCCGTGTGCAGCGCGCCCACAACTACGCCATCGTCGACGAGGTCGACTCGATCCTGATCGACGAGGCCCGCACTCCGCTGATCATCTCCGGCCCCACCCAGGACGAGGTGAAGTGGTACGCGGAGTTCGCCACGCTGGTGAACGCGATGCGGGTCGACGACGACTACGAAGTCGACGAGAAGAAACGTACGGTCTCGGTGCTGGAGTCCGGCATCACCGCGGTCGAGGACCACCTCGGCATCGACAACCTGTACGACTCGGTCAACACCCCGCTCATCTCGTTCCTCAACAACGCGATCAAGGCCAAGGAGCTGTTCCACAAGGACAAGGAGTACGTCGTCATCAACGACGAGGTGCTCATCGTCGACGAGCACACCGGCCGGATGCTCGAGGGCCGCCGCTACAACGAGGGGCTGCACCAGGCGATCGAGGCCAAGGAAGGCGTCCGGATCCGCGAGGAGTACCAGACGCTCGCCACCATCACGCTGCAGAACTACTTCCGGCTCTACGACAAGCTCGCGGGCATGACCGGCACGGCGATGACCGAGGCCAGCGAGTTCGACAAGATCTACCGCCTCGGTGTGGTGTCGATCCCGACGAACATGCCGGTGATCCGCGAGGACAAGGCGGATCTGGTCTACCGCACCGAGCAGGCGAAGTACGCCGCCGTCACCGAGGACATCGCCGAGCGCCATGAGCTCGGCCAGCCGATGCTGGTCGGCACGGTGAGCGTCGAGAAGAGCGAGCACCTGTCCGGTCTGCTGCGTCGCCGCGGCATCCCACACGAGGTGCTCAACGCCAAGCAGAACGATCGTGAGGCGGCGATCGTCGCACTCGCCGGACACAAGGGAGCGGTCACGGTCGCCACCAACATGGCCGGGCGCGGCACCGACATCATGCTCGGCGGCAGCGTCGACTTCCTCGCCGATCGCGAGCTGCGTGAGCGCGGTCTCGACCCGCTGGAGACGCCGGAGGAGTACGAGGCGGCCTGGCCGGCTGTCCACGAGAAGATCGACGCCCAGGTGAAGGCCGAGCACGACGAGGTCACCGAGCTCGGCGGGCTGGCCGTCATCGGCACCGAACGCCACGAGTCGCGCCGCATCGACAACCAGCTGCGCGGCCGCTCGGGCCGCCAGGGTGACCCGGGGGAGACGCGGTTCTACCTGTCCCTCGAGGACGACCTGATGCGGCTGTTCAAGTCCGACTGGGTCGACTGGATCCTCACCACCATGAAGATCCCGGACGACGTGCCGATCGAGAACAAGCGGGTGACGTCGTCGATCGCGTCGGCGCAGGCGCAGGTGGAGGCGCAGAACTTCGACACTCGCAAGAACATCCTCAAGTACGACGACGTGATGAACCGGCAGCGGTCGGTGATCTACGCCGAGCGGCGGCGGGTGCTCGAGGGTGAGGACCTGCACGAGAGGGTGCGCTCGATGATCAGCGACGTCGTCGCGGCGTACGTGGCCGGCGCCACCGAGGGTTTCCCGGAGGAGTGGGACCTCGAGGCGTTGTGGACCGCGATGCGCACGCTGTACCCGGTATCGGTGGTGCTCGACGAGCTGGAGGAGGAGTACGGCGGCGTCGAGGGGTTGAGCACCGAGCTGCTCGTCGAGCTGCTCACCGAGGATGCGCTGGCGGCGTACGACCGGCGTGAGGAGGCGCTCGGCTCGGAGATCATGCGCGAGCTCGAGCGGCGGGTGGTGCTAAGCGTGCTCGACCGCAAGTGGCGCGAGAACCTCTACGAGATGGACTACCTGCGCGAGGGAATCGGCCTGCGGGCCTACTCGCAACGAGACCCGCTCGTGGAGTACCAGCGTGAGGGCTTCGACTTGTTCAACGCAATGATGGACGCGATCAAGGAGGAGTCGGTGGGCTTCCTCTACAACGTCGACGTCCAGGTCGAGGCCGAGCAGCCGGAGCCGGAGGTGGCGCCCCCGGGAGCGGAGGTGCCCAGCCTCGAGGCGGTCGACGCGGAGCCGGAGCCGCCCTCGGCGGCGCCCCGAGTGCGGGCCAAGGGGCTCGGCGGTCAGCAGCCGCAGCCGCAGCGGCTGGCGTACTCGGCCCCGAGCGTCGACGGTGACGCCGGCGGAGCGGTGCACGAGATTGCTGACGAGGACGAGGACGTCTACGCCAAGGTGAACCGGAACGCGCCCTGCCCGTGCGGGTCAGGGCGGAAGTTCAAGCGCTGCCACGGGGACCCGGCTGCTCGGGCTGCGCGGGCACAGGCTCAGCAGCGCTGAGTCGACTCCTGGGTCGACTCCTGGCCGAGCCGTCAGCGCCACTCGAGCGCGGTGCAGATCCAGCGCTCGCCGGTGAGCTCGAGCCGGGCCGCCAGGGCCTGAGACCGGACGCCGTGCTGGACGTGCGCGGCGATCTCTGCCACTCCCACCGCCGGCCGGCACACCTTGACCGAGACGACGCGGGCCCGCGAGCTGCCATTGGCTGCCATCGGCTTCTGCTGCTGAGACCGGCCGTGGGCTCGTCGCGCCACCTCGGTGTAGACCCGGGGCGAGGTCCACCGCAGCAGCTGTGCCGGTGAGCGGTCACCCTCGACGATCTCGACGACGGCCTGCACGAAACGCTGTGCCCGGGGCGCCAGTCCCGTCGCGTCGGGCACGGCCGCAAGGGGGGGTACCAACCGCAACGGTGCCGGGGACGACGCGACGAGCGGGTAGTCCAGCGGCGCGGCGGTCATCGGCGGAGCTCTCGTCGGGAGGAGCGCTCGAGGGTGCCGCGTTCGCCCGTACGACCGGGCGGCCGCAGCTCGATGCCGGGATGGATCAGGTCGGGATCGGGGCCGATGACGGAACGGTTTGCCGTGTACCACTTCGGCCAGGCGCGGGCGACAGCGCCAGGTTCGGGATGCGACCCGAGCCGACGCGCAGCGATGCTCCACAAGGTGTCACCCGGACGTACCACGACGGTGCCGGACCGGCGGTGGAGCGGGCTCGGCCCGCCGTCCCACGCACCTGCCGGCCGGTCCGGCAGGGGAAGTCCCTGGAGCGGGTGTGCCGTCGGTGCACCGTCGCCGGACGGGTCGCACGCTGCGGGAGCGGTCATGGCCGCCACGCCGCTCATGGGATTCGACGTAATCGCCAGCGCGCCGGCACCGAGCAGCACGAGCAGCACTCGCCGGACCGGGCGCGGCGTCACGCCGTTCGCCACGACATCGAGCCGAGACCCGGCGCCGCGGCCAAGCGTCGCGCCCAGCATCAGCACCAGGACGATCAGCAACCACGACCAGGCAGCCAGCGCCGCGAGTATCGCGATGTCGGCGACGGCGCGCTCCAGGTCACCGTCCGTAGCGCGCAGCAGCCTCACGAGGTCGCGCACCGTGCCATGGGCTGACGCACCCAGCCGGGCCTCGACGCCGATCGCCGTGATGAGCACCACGCAGCGGACGGCCCCGGCCGTTGCGCAGCGGCAGAGACTTTTCATGACTTTATCCCCTGTTTGATTACGATTGGATCCATCTAACGTCACTAAGTGTCTTTGGTCTACCCTTGAACCTGAGTTGTGGGTCTACGGTGCGGAGATGCGGTGGGACGACGTCTTCGCCGATCTCGAGGCGGACGCCGCTGGCCTCGAGGGCCGTGAGAGAGACGCCGAGATCGCGGATCGCACCCGTGGCGAGCTGGCGCGGATCACTCTCGCTGACCGGTTCCGCGCCGCACTCGGGCGCACCGTCTCGGTGCGTGTCGTGGGTGTGGGTGTCCTGGAAGGAGCGGTGACGCGGATAGCGGCGCCGTGGCTGCTGCTCGAGACCGCCGGCGCTTCGGAGTGGCTGGTGGCGTGGCCGGCGGTAGTGAGTGCCAGCGGCCTACCTCGCCAGGCGGTCAGCGCGCCGCCGCGTCAGGTGGCGGCGGCGTTGGGCTGGCCCGCCACCTGGCGGGTGCTGGCCCGGGACCGGGCGACGGTGCACGTCGTACGACATGACGCCAGCACGTTGACCGCCGTACCGGAGCGGGCTGGATCGGACTTCGTCGAGTTGCGCACGGGGTCAGCAGCCGCGGCGACCGTCGAGCTCGTGCCCTATAACGCGGTCATGGCCGTCCGCTGCCCTCGCGAGCGCTGACCGCAGCCTGCTCAGCGCTCATCGAGCGCGCCGGCGTCCTCGTCCGCAAAGCCGGCGAGCTGCGGCTCGTCACTGTCCCCCCAGGGGTGCGCTGAGATGTAGTCCCGGGTGTCGGAGTACTGCTGTTCGATGTACTCCTCGAGCCGATCGCTCTCGACCCGCCACTGGCCGCGGCCGCCGATTTTGATCGCGGGCAGCTCGCCCCGGCGCACCAGCGCATAGACCTGCTTGACCGACGTGTTGAGGACCTCCGCGACGTCTGCCAACGCGAGGAACCGCGGCGCTCCGGAGCCGAGGGGCATGGCTCCAGTCTGCCAGCGCAGTTCCGGCCGCGGGGGTTGTCCACACCCGAGTCATGACGGCGGTGTGGAACCGGCGTTGTGGACGGGGGTGGACGTGTTCCCCATTCGGGGCAGAATGTCGGGCATGGCGACGACGGTGGGGGCTCCGACGGCCCGCGACCGCGTCGCGGACCCTCCGGCGAGGACCGTCCCGGCTCGCCGGCTCGGCGCTGACCGGTGGCGCGACCCGAGGCTGGCGGTCGGCGTCCTCCTCGTCGCGGCCTCGGTCGTGCTCGGCGTCCGGGTGGTCGAGGCAGCCGACGACACCGTCACGGTGTGGTCGGCGCGTTCCGACGTCTCGGCCGGCACCGTGCTCACCGACGCGGACCTGGTCGCCACCCAGGTGCACTTCGCAGGCGGTGACGAGGCGAGGCTGTACCTGTCCGCCGAAGCCGCCCCGCCCTCCGGTGTCGCGCTCGGCCACGACCTACGCGCCGGTGAGCTGCTGGCAGCCTCATCGCTGCAGCCATCCTCGGCGGCGACCGCGGAGTTGCCCTTGGCGGTGCCCGACGGCTCGATCCCGGCGGATCTGGCGCCTGGCGACCATGTTGACGTGTGGGTGGCATCCGAAGCGACCGGGGCCGCTGGCGGGGCAACCGGCACCGCCACCCAGGTGCTCAGCGACGTGTCGATCGTGTCGCTGGACACCGCAGACACCGCGCTGGGAGGCGGCGCCGCGACGCGGGTCCTGGTTGCCCTGGACGACGCCGCGGTGGCGGGCCTTGACGAGACACTGGCGACCCTCGCGTCCGGGGCTCCGGTGCTCGTACGCCGGGGCGGCTGAACCGGCGTGGCCATGCAGGTGTTGCTGGCCGCAGCGAACGAGCCGTGGGAGACCGCAGTGGTGCGCGCGCTGCAACGGCCGGAGTCGGGCATGAGGTTGGTCCGGCGCTGCATGGACGTCGCCGATGCGGTCGCCACCGCCGCGAGCGGCCAGGCCGACGCCGTGCTGCTCAGCGCCGGGCTGCGGGGGCTGGACACCGACGTGCTCGCCCGCCTGGTCGACGCGGGAGCCGAACCCGTCGTCATCACCGATCCCGACGACTCGACGACGGCGATGCGCGTGGCCAGGATGGGCGCCACGTCGGTGCTCTCGTGGCGCGAGGTCGGGAGCGTCCCGCAGCTGGTGACGGCGAGTGCCGCCTGGCGGCACAACCGGGCGCTCACGACGTCCGCCGCCGGGGACGACACGTTCGGCTCGGTGCCCGACGAGGGAACGCTCGGACGGATGGTCGTGGTCTGGGGGCCCACAGGTGCCCCGGGGCGCAGCACGGTCGCCTTGGGGGTGGCCGCGTCCTGCGCCGACCGCGGTCTGTCGACGTTGCTCATCGACGCCGACGTCTATGGCGGGGCGCTGTCGTCGATGCTGGCGATGCTCGACGAGGTCTCTGGCGTCCTGGCCGCGGCGCGGCTGGCCAACACCGGGTCGATGGACCTCCCGGCGCTGCAGCAGCAGGTACGCGAGCTCGGCCCGTCCTTGCACGTGCTCACCGGGCTGCCGCGCGCGGACCGCTGGCCGCAGCTGCGCCCGGGTGCGCTGGGACAGATCCTGTACACAGCACGGACGATGGCGCGGCTGGTCGTGGTCGACTGCGGTTTCGGCCTCGAGCAGGAGGAGGAGCTCTCGTACGACACCGCCGCTCCGCGGCGCAACGGCGCCACGTTGCTGGCGCTCGAGCGTGCGGACCGGGTCCTCGTCGTCGGCTCGGCGGACCCCGTGGGGCTGACCCGGCTGGCTCGTGGGCTGCTCGACCTGCGCGAGGCCGTTCCGGGGGTCGACGCAGCGATAGTCGTCAACCGGATGCGCTCCACGCTCGGCTGGTCACGCGCCGACGTGAGCGAGCTGCTCGAGCGTTTCACCGGCAGCACGCCGCTGGCGTACCTGCCGGAGGATCGTGCCGCCGTCGACCACGCGCTCGTCGAGGGCAAGACGCTGGTCGAGTGCGCGCCGAAGTCGCCCCTGGCCCAGGCGCTCGACGCGCTGGCGGCCGAGGTGACCCGGCTGCCGGCCGGCTCCGGGCGCCGCCGGCGGCCGTGGCGACGGGAGCACGTCTGATCGGCCGGTGCGGTGCGGTGCGCTCGGTGCGGTGTCACGCGTGAACAGCAGCAGCAGCCCGCCCACCGTGTAGCCCACCATCACCACCAGCAGCGCGATCTGGCCGGACAGGGCGTGACGGCGAGGCAGCAGCCGCACGGATCGATCGTGGGCGCTGATGACCCCCAGGACGTGGCCGAGCACGATGAAGTACACCTTGAGGACGGCCAGCGTGGTCGGGTGGCGTGAGGCGAAGAAGTTGACCTCGGCGCCGGCCAGACCGAGCAGGTCGTCACCGCGCTGCAGTGGGTCGGACAGGTAGATCAACGTCTGCTGGCCGTACTCGAGCAGGAGTGACAGGTAGTGCGCGAAGACGTAGCCGGCCACGATCGGGATCAGCGAGTGCGCCATGGCGTTGGGCAGCTCGCGCCGTTGCCGCCAGGTCAGCCCGCCAGCCGCCATGGTGGCAAGGCTGAACGAGACGTACACGACCGCGATGAAGCCGAGCAGGACCAGCGTGCCCAGCTGCTCGGCGGTGAGGGCGCTCGTGGCGGCGTGCTGCAGCCAGTACGTCGAGGTGCTGAAGCTGTCGAACGCGGTCGAGCCGAGCAGCACGGCGACGACAGCGAGCAGGCCGCCACGTTGGGGCGTCCCGTCCAGGTTGTCCAGCGGGTGGCGCACGACGACCCGGCCGGTGCCGGCGCGTCGGCCCAACGGCGAGAGCCGGGCGATCAGGGAGAAGTACAGCTCGAACGGGTCGGCACGTCGAACCAGCGGGTGCCGAACACAGCCGAGCCGCTCGGGATAGCGCAGCAGTCCACTGTCAGGTGCTGTGCCCATCAGTCGGGACAGGCCACGGTGGACCGTTCGCATCGGTGAGATGAGCGTCCAGATCCGGCCGAACAGCATCGACAGGGGCACCATGCCCACCCACAGCCAGACGTAGAACACGCCGAGCGTAGGGTTGGTGGCCAGGTCTGCGCCGACGAAGGCCGCCACCGCGACGTAGCCGGTGAACACCAGGCCCAGACCGCTCAGCGCACCGTTTGTCCAGGGCGAGTCCACGAATCCGGTAGCCGGTCGTGGCAGGTCGACCCCCGAGGCGTCACCGATGAATCGAGACGCACGCCACGAGAACGCGAGCACTGCGAACGAGAGCGCCAGCGCCAGCGCGGCACCGACGACCGCGTACCCGAGTGGGATCGGCAGGTTGGTGACTCCGCCGATGCCGTGCGCCCGGATCCGCAAGGCGCTACGGCTGGACGACGAGCTCGACGATCGTGGCCTCTAGCTCGTGCAGCTCGACCTCGACCTGTCCGGGCAGGTCGACGCTGAACGTGAAGACCTGGTCCGTACCCGGGTCGGCCTCCACCTCGAACTCCTGCTCGGGTTCGCTGTGCACGTGCAGCTCGTCGGCGACGTCACTGTCGACGCACAGCTCGATGGGCTGGCCCACGCTCGCGTCGACCGCATCGCCGTTGGGTGAGACCTCGCCGTCGGCGATCGTGATGTCGATGACGACGGCATCACTCGAACCGCCGCCGGGCGACGTCTTCTCGTCGCTGCCGCAGGACGTCAGAGCGCCGGCCGCCAGCAGGGTCACTGGTCGCCCAGCTGAGAATCCCGCACATCTGCCTCCTTCGTCGTCATCGACAAAAGCGTGCACCCGGCTACGAGGACAACTGCGCGGACCGGCATGCCACGATGCTGCATGCGTGTCTACATCCCGCTCGACCGGCGTGCCCTCGAGGCTCTTGCGCGGTCCGGCGCCGTGCCGCCGGGCCGGGGGTACGCCGTGACCGCGGCGCTCGCGACGGTGTCCGGCACCGACGATGACGAGCTCCTGGAGTACGCCGCGCTGACGCTCGCGGCTTCGAGCAGCCGGGCGCTGCCGATCGTGGTGGTCGCCGCCGACGTCACATCGGTCCAGTCGGAGGACGCAGCCAGTCCTGGTGAGGTGGTCGTGGGCGATCCGGTGCCGCTCAGCGCCGTGGCGTCCTTCCATGTCGGGGATGACGCTGCGGAGCTGGCGTGGTACGCGACGCAGGAGCTGGACGAGGTGCTGGCCGTCACCAGCAGCGGATGAGCGCGCGGTTACGCCGGACGGGCACGCGGTAACCTGCGGGGATGGATGGGCGGACGCGGGTACCACCACCGGTCAACGAGCCGGTTCTCGACTACCGACCGGGCAGCCCCGAGCGGGCTGCGCTCGAGGTGCGGCTCGTCGAGCTGCAGGCGGAGCGCATCGACCTGACCAGCACCATCGCTGGCGAGCAGCGGATGGGGCGCGGCCGAATCATCAAGGCAGTCCAGCCACACGCCCACCGGCACGTGCTCGGGGTGATGAAGAACGCCACGGCCGGTGACGCGCGCGACGCCGTCGCCGCCGCCAAGGCGGCCGCGCCGGAGTGGCGAGACATGTCCTTCGACGACCGGGCGGCGATCTTCCTCAAGGCCGCCGCGCTGCTCTCGGGTCCGTGGCGCTCGACCCTCAACGCGGCAACGATGCTCGGGCAGTCGAAGTCGGTCATCCAGGCCGAGATCGACGCCGCATGCGAGCTCATCGACTTCTGGCGGTTCAACGTCTTCTTTGCCAGCCAGCTGCTCGCCGAGCAGCCGGCGGCGCACGCCGCGGGCGTCTGGAACCGCATGGACCACAGGGCGCTCGAGGGCTTCGTCTATGCGATCACACCCTTCAACTTCACCGCGATCGGTGCCAACCTGCCCACGGCGCCGGCGCTCATGGGCAACACCGTGGTGTGGAAACCCTCGCCCGCGCAGCAGTTCTCGGCGCACTTCACTATGCGGCTGCTCGAGGCGGCCGGCCTCCCGCCGGGTGTCATCAACATGGTCTCCGGGCACGGGCTGCCGGTCTCGCAGGTGGCGCTGAAGGATCCAGACCTGGCAGGCATCCATTTCACCGGCTCCACGCCGACGTTCCAGCACCTGTGGCAGGAGGTCGCCCAGAACCTGCCGGCGTACCGGACGTACCCACGCCTGGTCGGCGAGACCGGCGGCAAGGACTTCATCCTTGCCCACCCGAGTGCCGACGTGGACGTGCTGCGCACCGCGATGATCCGCGGAGCGTTCGAGTACCAGGGGCAGAAGTGCTCGGCGGCGTCGCGGGCGTACGTGCCCCGGAGTCTGTGGCGGCGGATGCGGACCGACCTCGTCTCGGCGATCGAGGGCCTGCCGATGGGTCCGGTGACCGACTTCGGCAACTTCATGGGAGCGGTGATCGACGAGCGCGCGTTCGTCAAGCACAAGGCGGCGATCGACCGGGCCCACCGGATCTCTTCGATCGACGTGGCCGCCGGCGGCAAGTACGACGACACCGAGGGCTGGTTCGTGCGCCCGACGATCCTCGAAGGCAGCGACCCGACCGACGAGATCTTCTCGACCGAGTACTTCGGCCCCATCCTGTCCGTCCACGTCTACCCCGACAGCTCGTACGACAAGGTCCTCGAGCAGATGGAGCCGACGGCCTCGTACGCGCTCACCGGGGCGATCATTGCCACCGATCGGGCGGTCATCGCCGATGCGCAGCACCGGCTGCGGTACGCGGCGGGCAACTTCTACATCAACGACAAGCCGACCGGGGCGGTCGTTGGGCAGCAGCCGTTCGGTGGTGGCCGCGCGTCGGGCACCAACGACAAGGCCGGCGCGATGCAGAACCTGCTGCGATGGACCTCGACCCGTTCGATCAAGGAGACCTTCTCGCCACCGACCGACCACGACTACCCGCACATGGGGTGACCGCCCGTCGATCATCTCGGTCCGCGTCCTCGCCTCTTGCACAGTGGGTCGGGATTGGGGGTAACGAGAGCGCAGACATGCAGGGGAC
>JACCZI010000016.1 GCA_013696015.1 Nocardioidaceae bacterium | reverse complement strand
GGGCGAAGCTGAGGTCGAGCAGCGTGTGCGCGTCGGCGTTGACGCCGTCGAGCAGCACCCCCTGGTTGCGTACGTCGCGGATGCCGGTGTCCAGCATCGCCCGGGTCGCCTTCGCCACCAGCGGCGTCACCGAGTTGGCGTGGTTGACGTGGGTGTGGATGGCGATCGAGACGCCGCGCTCGTGCGCCTTGGCCGCCAGCCGCTCCATGCCGGCCCGCACGTCGTCGGACAGCCAGTGCTGGGGCAGCCCCATCAGCGCCTTCGTGGCGAGCCGGATGTCGCGGATGTTGTCGATCTCGAGCAACCGGGTGAGGAAGTCCTCGAGCCGGGGCCACGGCATGTTGGCCACGTCGCCGCCGGACACCACGACGTCGCGCACACTCGGCGTCCGGCGCAGGTAGTCGAGCATCGAACCCAGCCGGTCGACGGGCTTGAGCGTGAACTTGAGCTTGTCGATGACCGGCGTGGAGTTGCCGACCAGGTCCATCCGGGTGCAGTGGCCGCAGTACTGCGGGCAGGTCGGCAGGATCTCGGCGAGCACCTTGGTGGGGTAGCGGTGCGTCAGCCCCTCGGCCACCCACATGTCGTGCTCGTGCAGCGAGTCGCGGGTCGCGTGCGGGTGGCTGGGCCAGTCGGTGCGCCGGTCCGAGAAGACCGGCAGCATGTAGCGACGGACCGGGTCGGCGTACAGCGCGTCGGTGAAGCCGGCCTCCTGCGCGGACAGGTGCGGGACCATCGTGTTCGCCATCTGCGGCGGCACCAGCATCGACATCGTCGCCCGCTGGGCCTGGTCGCGCTCGAGGTCGGTGTAGAAGCGCTCGTCGACGCCGTCGCCGAGCAGCTCGCGCAGCTGGCGGATGTTCTTCACACAGTGAGCCCGCTGCCACTGCGCCGACTCCCACTCCGCCACCGTGACGTCACGCCACCCCGGGTGCCGGGTCCAGTCCGGTTCGACCAGCTCGACGCGCGAGTATGCGTACGGCTGCTCGGTGCGCCGGTCATCGATCCGGTCGCTGATCAGGTCGGTCGTCACGGGCAGTTCCTCGCTCGGCAGGCAGGTCGGTTGAATGATGTCTCGTGGTCATGCCAGAGTACGAAAGACTTTGTGGCGAGTCCAATGACTCACCGCAGAATTTCTTGTCTCCAGCCCTTTCGAGGTGAGGTTGTGATGTCGGAGCCGACCGTAACCGGGTCGTCGCCCGTCGGGCTGCATCGGGTGCTGTCGCCACCGGGGGTGCTGCCCCAGGCAGCCGACCGGCTGGAGACGCGGGCCGCGCTGTGGCCGGACGAGACCCGGGTACGGGTCGAGCGGCTCAACCTGGACGCGGCGAGCTTCCGCCAGCTCCAGCAGCAGCACAACAACAACGGTGCCGCGATCCGCGCCGAGGTGCTGAGCCTGGTGCGCAACCGGGGCAAGATGCACAATCCGGTCACCGGCTCAGGCGGCATGCTGATCGGCGTGGTCGAGGAAGTCGGTCCGGCGGCGACGCTGGACCTCGCGCCGGGGGACCGTGTCGCGACTCTGGTGTCTTTGACGCTCACCCCGTTGGTGATCGAGGACGCCCTCGTCCGCTGGGACGGGCACGGCGAGCAGGTGCCCTGCGACGGGTACGCGATCCTGTTCGGCCGCACCATCGCCGCCCGACTGCCCGACGACATACCGGCGGAGCTCGCGCTCGCCGTGATGGATGTCTGCGGGGCTGCCGGGCTGACCGCTCGCGTCGTCCATTCGTACGCCCAGCGGGGCCGTGCCCCCACGGTCTGCGTGGTCGGCGCGGCCGGCAAGAGCGGTTCACTCGCTCTGGCGGCAGCCGCGCGGGCAGGGGCCGGTCGCACCATCGGTGTGGTGCCGATCGCCGCCGAGGCGCACGCCCTGCGGGCTGCGGACCTGGCCGATGCGGTCGTACGCGCCGACGCCCGTGACCCGGTCTCGTTGTCGGCCGCCGTCGCCGCGGGGGGTGGCCCGGCGGATGTGACCGTCGTATGCGTCGACGTCCCTGGCTGTGAAGGCGGTGCGATCTTGTCGACGGCGGAGCAGGGCACAGTCGTCTTCTTCTCGATGGCCACGTCCTTCAGCGCCGCCGCATTGAGTGCCGAGGGTCTGGTCGCCGACATCACGATGCTCATCGGGAACGGGTACGTCCCGGGTCACGCCGACTACGCTTTGCAGGTGTTGCGGGACAATCCCGGTGTGCGTGCCCTCTTCGAGCTCCGACTGGCCGCGTGAGGACGATGCTCTCGTGAGTGCAGCGTTCCAGCGCCGCAGCAGGCTGCTGCTCCGCGGCGGCGTCGTGCATGCGCCCGGCTTACCGCACGCGACCGCGATGGCGATCGAGGACGCCACGATCACCTGGATAGGAGACGACGCCGCCGCCGCTCACTTCGCGCCTGACGCGCACCGGGTCGTCGACCTCGACGGCGCCTTGGTCACCCCCTGCTTCGTCGACGCGCACGTCCACCTGGCTCAGACCGGTCTGGCCGCCCGCGGCGTCGGCCTGTACGGAGTCGCCACACGAGACGAGGCACTCGACCGGGTGGCCCGACACGCGGTGGGCACCGACGACCCGATCATCCTCGGCTTCGGCTGGGACGAGACGCGATGGGGGCCGGGGGGGACCATTACGCGCGACGAGGTCGACCGGGCCGCGCCCGGACGACCCGCGTACCTGGCCCGGGTGGACGGCCACTCGGCCGTGGTGTCCAGCGCGCTGCTGGAGCGGGCCCCGGAGCTGACCACGCTGGCCGGCTGGAGCGCCGACGGCCGAGTCGAGCGCGACGCACATCACCGCGCTCGGGTCGCCGCGGACCGGCTGGTGGGACCGGCGATGCGAACGACGGCGATTCGCGACGCGCTGCGCGCGGCGGCCCAGGCCGGCATCGGGTGTGTGCACGAGATCGGTGCCCCCCATCTGTCCCAGCTCGACGACTTCGCCCGCATCGAGGCGATCCGCGCGGAGGAGCCGACCCCGGGCGTCGTCTGCTACTGGGGCGAACCCGGCGCCTACGACGCGGCGGCGGAGCACGGCTGCCGGGGGCTCGCCGGCGACCTGTGCATCGACGGCTCGATCGGGTCGCGCACCGCAGCGATGCAGGAACCGTACGCTGATGCCGCCGACCGCCGTGGCCACACCTATCTCGACGAGACCCAGGTCCGAGACCACGTCGTCGGCTGCACCCGGCGCGGGTTGCAGGCCGGGTTCCACGTCATCGGTGACCGGGCTTTCGCTGCGGCCGCCGCTGGTCTCCGCGCGGCGGCGGCCGAGCTCGGTGTCGCGGCCGTGACCGGTGCGCGGCACCGGCTGGAGCACGTCGAGATGGTCGATGGCGTCGGGATCGCGCTGCTGGCGGACCTCGGTGTCAGTGCCAGCGTGCAGCCGGCGTTCGATGCCGCGTGGGGTGGCGACGACCGGTTGTACGCCGCCCGGTTGGGGGCACAGCGAGCCGGCGCGATGAACCCTTTCGCCGCGATGGCGGCCGCCGGTGTCGGACTGGCGTTCGGCTCCGACAGCCCGGTCACGCCGCTCGCGCCGTGGGCCGGTGTCCGTGCCGCCGTACAACACCGGACCCCGGCCCAGCGGCTCACGGTCACCGCCGCCTTTGCCGCGCACACGCAGGGCGGTTGGCGAGCCGCCGGTAACGACTCCGCCGGCTGGCTGGCTGCGGGCATGCCCGCGACGTACGCCGTGTGGGACACCCATGACACAACGGGCGGCGGTCTGCCGGAGCTGCACCCAGACGTCCCGTTGCCCCTCTGCACGGCCACCGTCATCGACGGTGTCGCCGTCTACAACCTCGAAGGAGCAAACCTGTGAGCGGCACCACGCTTGCACTCGACCCCGTCACCGTGCGGAAGGCGCGGTCGCTGGCCCGCAAGGCCGGCCGCCCGATCGTGCGGCTGGCCCAACAGCACACCACGGTCTCGGTCGAGCGCGCGACGCTGCGGCTGGCAGGGCTTCGGGGAGCCGATCCGGACGGGACGCCCTGGGTGAACCGGCTGGTCGACGCAGTACGGGCCGACACCGGCATCGAGTCCGGAGTGAGCTTGCCCGTCTGGGACGCGCTGGTCCGCGGGGACGCGGCCGACCTGGAGGAGCTCGCGACGAAGGCGGCAGTCGGGTCGGTCCGCTTTCGGGTCCCCGGCGGACGGGACGCCACGCGGGCCCGCTCTGCCGCGAGCAAGGCCGTCGGGGCCGGCATCCGCCGCATCGACGCCAGGCGGCGGGAGCGGGAGCGGCTGGTGCGCCGCTGGGGCGACGCGCCGCAGACGCCATGGATCTACCTCATCGTCGCCACCGGGGACATCTACGAGGACATGCCGCAGGCGCAGGCGGCGGCTCGCGCCGGCGCCGACGTCATCGCGGTCATCCGGTCCACCGGCCAGTCTCTGCTCGACTATGTCCCCGAGGGCCCCACCCGCGAGGGCTATGCCGGGACGTACGCAACCCAGGAGAACTTTCGGCTGATGCGCGCGGCGTTGGACCAGACCAGCGCCGAGCTGGGGCGCTACGTCCGGCTGACCAACTACGCCTCCGGGTTGTGCATGCCCGAGATCGCGTCGCTGGCCGGCCTCGAGCGCCTCGACATGATGCTGAACGACTCGATGTACGGAATCCTGTTCCGCGACATCAACCCGGTCCGCACGTTCGTCGACCAGCGGTTCAGCCGTCAGGTGCACGCCCGGGCCGGCATCATCATCAACACCGGCGAGGACAACTACCTGACCACCGCCGACGCGGTCGACGCGGCGCACACGGTCACCGTCAGCCAGCTGCTCAACGAGTTCTTCGCCAAGGAGGCGGGGCTCGCGGACTGGCAGCTGGGGCTCGGCCACGCCTTCGAGGTCAACCCCGACCTGCCCGACAGCTTCCGGCTCGAGCTCGCGCACGCCATGCTCGCCCGCTCGCTGTTCCCCGACGCGCCGCTGAAGTGGATGCCGCCCACGAGGCACATGACCGGTGACGTGTTTCGCGGCTACTTGCTGGACGGCTTCTTCAACCTCGTCGGAGCGATGACCGGCCAGAGCATCCTGCTCGTCGGCATGATGACCGAGGCCGTCGTTACGCCATGGCTGTCCGACCGTGACCTCGCGCTGCAGAACGTCCGATACGTCATGAACGCCTGCGGCAACCTGCACGAGGACTTCCACCCGCCTCCGGACGGGTTCATCGCGACGCGCGCCCGCCAGGTGCTGGCCGAGAGCGTCGAGCTGCTCGAGCAGATCCTCGACCATGACAAGGGCCTGCTGGACGCCATCGCCGATGGGACGTTCGGGCTGATGAAGCGGCCCACCGATGGCGGCCGTGGGCTCGACGGCGTCGCTCGCAAGGCCGACGTTTACTACAACCCGGCCACCGAGCTGCTGGAGCCGACCCGATGAGCTCCTCGGACCTGAGCCCGACGGTGCTGCGCCCGTACGGCGACACGACTGGCGACGGGATGGTGCAGCTGTCGTTCACGCTGCCGATGCCGCACAGCAAGCTCGCCGAGGGAGCCGCCACCCAGCTCGCGGTGACGATGGGCATCGACCCCGCCTTGGTCGTCCACGCCAAGGCAATGGGTCCGGCGCACACGTTCTTCGTGGTGTACGGGCGCGTGAACCATCTCGTCGACGTGTCACAGGTGCGGATCGTGGAGCGCGACTACGCCCTGCTGTCGCCGAAGGAGATCAACCTCGCGGTGCGCAAGCGTCTGCGCCGACGGCTCACCGTGGTGGGCGGGTGTATCGGCACCGATGCGCACACGGTCGGCATCGACGCGATCCTCAACGTCAAGGGGTTCGCGGGCGAGAAAGGCCTGGAGTACTACCGGGAGCTGCGAGTGGTCAACCTCGGTGCCCAGGTCTCGGTTCCCCAGCTGGTGGCACGAGCACAGGCGGAGCGGGCTGACGCGGTGCTGGTGTCGCAGGTGGTGACCCAACGCGACGCGCACCTCTTCAACACCAAGGAGATGTCGGCGGCGTTCCGGGAGGCGTACCCGGCCGCGACGCGGCCGCTGCTGATCGTGGGCGGACCCCGTTTCGACGAGGCGATGGCCACCGACCTGGGCGTGGACCGGGTGTTCTCCCGGGGCACCACTCCCGGTGAGGTCGCCAGCTACCTGGTGCACTCGCTGGTGACCGCCCGCCCGGTCCGTGAGGAGAGTCGGGGAAGCAACGTATGAACGAACACGAGGCCGATCCTCGGATGGGGTTCAGCGTGACTCACCGGCGCTACGTGCCCTACTCGCACGCTCACTACGCCGGGCACCTCGTCGACGGCGCCTATGTGCTCGGCCTGTTCGGCGACGTGGCGACCGAGCTGTGCATCCGGACCGACGGCGACGAAGGGCTCTTCGCGTCGTACTCGGATGTGCAGTTTCGCGCCCCGGTGCGGGCCGGTGACGTCTTGGCGGTGAGCGCCACCGTGGTGGGTGTCGGTCGACGCAGCCGAGAGCTGGCCTTGGAGGCGCGCGTAACGTGCCGTGGCGTGCCCGGTGAGCTGGAGTCGTCGGCGCAGGTCCTCGCGGAGCCGGTGGTGGCCGTCACGGCGACCGGGACCGTTGTGGTCCCGGCGGCACCCGAGGTGCCCCGCGACTAGGTCTCGCGCACCTGTACGACCGAGACGGCGATGGCCGGCGGAAAGTCTGCGGAAATCGGGTGGAACCGAGCATGCCCGTGACCTGCACGGATTCCTCGTCGCCGCAGGTCGGACGGCAGTTGACAGTGACCGTACGGGATCGGCAGGCTCCATGAGTCCATCGTGTGAGCCGACACCGTGCGCCGGCCACCAACCAGCCGCGTGACTGGGGTCGGGAGCCAACTCCATCTTGCGCGGCGTTGCACCGGTCCCACGGTTCGGGATGCGACACGCGCAGAGCCCGCCGCCTGTTAGACAACGGCACAGAAGCCCGCCGCCAACGGGCGCCTGGTCGGTCCGAGGGGCGCCGGGCTCTGTGCGATTTCCGGGCCCGTCCCCGCGCTGGACCGAGAGTGTCAAGCCCGCGAGGTTCTTCTCGACGTGTCCGTTGCGGCCAGCAGGTAGCGTTTGTACCTCAACCCCGTCGCTTCGAGGACTCCGATGACGCTCCCGTTCCGTGTCGCGACCGCGGCGCTCAGCGGACTGGCCGTCACCGGGGGGTTCCCGCCGTACGACCTCACGCCGCTGCTGTTCGCCGGCCTGATCGGATTCGTGGTGTCACTGCGGGGCGCCGGGACCCGAGCGGCGGCCGCGATCGGGTTCACGTTCGGGACCGTGTTCATAGCCTCGTTGACAGTGTGGCTGCGGGTGCTCGGGAGCGATGCGTGGTTGGGACTGGCCGCCGCGGAGGGCTTGTTCTACGCGCTGTTCGGGTGGGCATTCGCCCTCACCGCGCGGTGGCGGTGGTGGCCGGTGGCCGCAACCTGCTGCTGGGTCGGCATGGAGTACCTGCGCAGCGTCATGCCGTTCGGTGGCTTCCCCTGGGGACGGCTGGCGTTTGCGATGACCGACACACCGTTGGCGGCGTACGCCCGGTGGCTGGGCGTTCCCGCAGTGAGCGGCATTGCCTTCGGCCTGGCCTGCCTGCTCGTGCTGGCCTGGCCACAGCGGGCTCGGCTGCGCCGTGCCGGAGCCGCCTTGGCCGGCGTCGGTGCGGTCATCGTCGGTGCGCTGCTGCTGCCCGTCGGCCTGGCTACGGCCAGCGGCAGCGTCACAGTCGCGGCAATCCAAGGCGACGTCCCCGGCACCGGAGCCGACGGTCTCGGCCAGCAGGAGCAGGTCCTGCGAAACCACGCCACGCTGACCGAGGAGTACGCCGCGCAGGTGGCTGCCGGCGACCTTCCGGCAGCCGACCTGGTGATCTGGCCGGAGAACTCCTCTGACATCGACCCTTTCAGCACGCCGGGCGCCGCCGACCTGATCGACTCGGCCGTGCGGGCCGTCGGGGCGCCGACGCTGGTGGGAACGATCCTCGACGGGCCTCGACCGGGCACCGCCCTCAACGTCGGCATCGTGTGGGATCCCGTGACCGGTGCCGGCGACCGCTACGTCAAACGGCATCTGGTGCCCTTCGGGGAGTACATCCCGTTCCGGTCCCAGCTTGCCCCCTACATCTCTCGTCTCGACCAGATCCCGCGCGACATGCTGCCGGGCGACGAGCCAGGCGTGCTGCGCGTCGGTCCTGCCCTGGTGGGCGACATGCTGTGCTTCGACGTGGCGTACGACGGTGTCGTCCGCGACGTCGCGCGTGAGGGTGCGCAGTTCCTGGTCGTGCAGACGAACAACGCGACCTACCTCGGTACCGCCCAGCCCGATCAGCAGTGGGCGATCTCACGGATGCGGGCGATCGAGACCGGCAAGGACGTCGTGGTCGCCTCGACCAACGGGATCAGCGGTGTCGTCCGAGCCGACGGTGCTGTCGTCAGCCGCTCGGCGTCGGGCGGGCCCGACATCCTGGTCGAGACTGTCGAGCTGGGCGACGGCGTGACGCTGGGGGTACGGGTCGGGGCGGAGGTCGAGTACGCGGTGGCGATCGCTGCGGCCGTACTGCTGATCGTGGCGCTGCTGCGGCGTCGCCGGGAGCGGCCGGGCGCCGCCCCGCGTTCCAGCGCTGCTCCCAATGCGACCAGCCCACCGGACCGGGCGCTGGCCGCGGGAGCCGCCCGGTGACAAGAGGGCGTGTGCTGGTCCTCGTTCCGACCTACCAGGAATGCGACACCATCGGTCCGCTGCTTGCCCGGGTGCGTACCGTCGTCCCCGACGCGGACGTCCTGGTAGTCGATGACGCCTCGCCCGACGGGACCGGCGCTGTGGTCGACGTGCTGGCTGCAAGCGACCCTCGAGTTCACTTGTTGCGTCGGCCGGCCAAGGACGGGCTCGGCGTCGCGTACGTGGCCGGCTACACCTGGGGTCTGACGCGCGGCTACGACGTCTTCGTCCAGATGGACGCCGACGGTTCACACGCCCCGGAGCAGCTGCCGGCACTGCTCGCGGCGCTCGACGCCGGCGTGGACCTTGTCGTGGGGTCACGATGGGTGCCGGGTGGTTCGGTCGCGAACTGGCCTCGGCGCCGCGAGATGCTGTCTCGCGCGGGGAACGCGTACACCCGACTCTGGCTGCGCGTCCCGGTTCGTGACGCTACCGGGGGCTACCGAGTGCTGCGCCGTGGCACCGTCGAACGGCTCGATCTGGGCCAGGTTGCCTCGGCTGGTTACTGCTTCCAGGTCGACACCGTGCGGCGCGCTCTGAAAGCCGGCTGCCGCGTCGTCGAGGTGCCGATCCGCTTCGTGGAACGTGAGCACGGCGAGTCCAAGATGAGCCGGGACGTCGTTCGCGAAGCTGCGTGGCGGGTCACGGTATGGGGTGCAGCAGCTCGGCTGGCCACCGCTCGTGACGTACTCTCGAAGGCAGCGCGTCCGCCTCGTGACGCGGCCCAACGTCAGGAGTGAGACCGGTGCCGTGGCGTCTGCTACCACTCGCGCTGCTCGTGGTGCCGATCGTCGAGATCGCCTTGATCGTGCAGGTCGGACAGCTGATCGGGTTCTGGCCCACTGTCGGTCTGCTCCTGGTGGAGAGCGCGCTGGGTGCGTGGCTGGTCAAGCGTGAAGGGCTGCGGGCATGGCGGGCGCTGAACGACGCGATCCGCACCGGGCACCTGCCTGGGCGCGAGCTCACCGACGCGGCCCTGGTGCTCATCGGTGGCACCCTGCTGCTGACGCCGGGCTTTGCCACCGACGTGGTGGGGTTCTTCTTGGTGCTGCCGTTCACCCGGCCGGTGGCCCGGCGTGCCCTGCAGGCGTACGCGGCGCGGCATGCGGGCGACTATCTAGCGAGCCCGCGAGGGCGAAGCTCGGGGGTCGGAGCACCCCGGGTCGTCCGGGGTGAGGTCGTCGACGAGTGAGTTCTGGGTGTGAGAGCCCTAGGCGCTCTGCTTGCGCCCTGACTTGCGATGTAGGTGCGCCGGACCGATAACTCCGCCGCGCAGCAGCTCGAGCCGCTCCGAGAGTATCTGCTCCAGCTCCGGGATCGAACGCCGCTCCAAGAGCATGTCCCAGTGCGTGCGCACCGGCTTCTCCTTCTTGGCCTCCGGCTGTCCGCCGTCCACCGGGTGACCGACGGCACCGCAGCGAGGGCACTCCCAACGAGTCGGGACCTGCGCCTCGTCCGCGAAGGGAATCGTGAACCTGTGGCCACTCTTGCAGTCATAGGCGACGTCTTGCCGAGGCGCCATCTCGACGCCGCGCTCGTCTTCGAAGCTCTGCCCACCGAGGCGCGCGCCTCGCAGTGCGCGTTCTGCCATGGCCCCTCCAGGTGCGTCGTCCGTCGCATGAGATTCGCGGCCGCCGGGGAACGGGATTGCCCCACCCGCCGTCTGGGTCTACAACGTAAGGCATCTCGATGAGATTCCCCTGAGAACGACGGCGCCGCACCGCGCCTCGCTCTCCGCGCCCCCGCCTGCGCCTCTTGCCAGTGGCGCAGTTTCGCTACTGATCCCCCCGGCGCCGACCGCACCCGTGCGCCACTCGGCTCAGGCTTCAGGGTGTGGTCACTCACGGGTGAGCGCCGTACCACTGGCCGCGCTCGGTGAGAACGTCGCGGAGCACGTCGAGGCGGTCGGTGATGAGTCCGTCGACACCGCGGTCGAGCAGCGTACGCATCTCGTCCGCGTCGTTGACCGTCCACACGTGTACCGGCAACCCGCCGCGGTGGGCCTGGACGATGAAGCGCTCGGTGACCACCCGGATTGGCCCGGCGCGGTGAGGCACTTGGGCGCAGGTTCCACCGGGCGCGACTCCAGCTCCCCGCCGGCCCGGGACTGGTGACAAACGCATCGCCGCCACCTCGGTGGATCCGAGCGAAGTGGCGACTCGGGGGCCGAGCTGCGCCCTCAGCTTTCGCAGCCGCGCGGTCGAGAACGAGGCGATACACACCCGATCGTGAGCCTCGGTGTCCTGGATCAACGACACGAGCGGCTGGACAGCTTCGTCCTCCTTGACGTCGATGTTGAACAGCGCCTGGGGGAACGCATCGAAGAGCTCCCGCAAGTACGGGATAGGCTCACGCCCCCCGATGCGCGCCCTGCGGACCACAGCGGCGTCTAGCGACCTGATCTGCCCATCCGCCCCGGTCATCCGGTCGAGGGTGGCATCGTGGAAGGCGAAGAGCGCGCCGTCGCGGGAGGCGTGGACGTCGGTCTCCAGATAGCGATAACCGGCGGCTACGGCGTTGCCGAATGCGGTCAGCGAGTTCTCCAGTCCGATGTTGGGTGCGTAGTGGGCGCCGCCGCGATGTGCCATCGGCACCGGCCCGGGATGGTCGAAGAACGGGTAGTCCGCCGCGAGCTGACCAGCCACCAGGCCAGTATCACCGGTGGTGCGTCGACGATGTCAGTCGCCGCGGCGCAGCACCTGCTTGACTCCCGGTGTGAGCCAGCTCTCGGAAACGTCGGTGAAGGCACTGCTTCGCCAGCACTGGGCGATCGAGACGACCAGCCTTCAGGTTCTGCACGGAGGGATGAACTCGGCGTCATGGGAGATCCGAGCGGGGGGCAGCCGGTGGGTGCTGAAGGCGGTGCCGGTGCGCCACGGTCCCCAGTTCACCGCTGGGCTGCATGCTGCGGAAAGGCTGGAACGTTCCGGGATTCGCGCCGGCGCGCCGGTTCCCGGCGTCGACGGGACCCTCTTGGCGTCCCAAGGCGATCTTGTCGCCGTGCTTCTCACCTGGGTTCCAGGAGAACCGCTGGGCGGTGCAGGCCGACTACTTCGCGCGGCGCCTCTTCGACCGTGACATGACCGGCATCGAGACGATGGTAGAAAACGAGAAGGGTCTAGCCGATGCGCAACGGGCGTTAGGCGACTTTTGACCGGGCAAAGTCGAGGAATCATGCACAACGGTCACCACGGCGACCCGACTGGCGCACCTTTCGCAGGGGCGGCACCTCAGATGTCGCGGAAGGTCTCGATCTGCGCACCCAACGAGTTCAGCCGTTTCGCGAGGTCCTCGTAGCCGCGGTCGATGACGTACACGCTGCGCAGCACCGACGTCCCGCGGGCCGCGAGCATGGCGAGCAGGATGACGACCGCCGGGCGCAGCGCCGGTGGGCAGATGATCTCTGCGCCGCGCCAGCGCGTCGGCCCCTCGATCAGCACCCGGTGCGGGTCGAGCAGCTTCACCGAGGCGCCAAGCTTGTTGAGCTCGGTCAGGTAGATCGCGCGGTTCTCGTACACCCAGTCGTGCAGCATGGTCGAGCCGGTAGCGGTCGCCGCGATGACCGCGAAGAACGGCAGGTTGTCGATGTTGAGGCCGGGGAACGGCATCGGGTGGATCTTGTCGATGGGGGAGTGCAGCGTCGACGGTCGCGTCGAGAGGTCGACGAGACGGGTATTCCCGTTGGCGGCGAGGTACTCT